>JAZRBT010000148.1:0-13312 GCA_045635245.1 Candidatus Coprenecus sp. | reverse complement strand
CTTCCCATTCCGAACAGAGAAGTTAAACGCACTTGTGCCGATGATACTGCCCTAACCCGGGTGGGAAAGTAGGTAGCCGCCGCCCTTTATAAGCCTTCTGGAGAAATCTAGGAGGCTTTTTTTGTTATATACAGTCGTGGAATAGATGTGGTTTAGTGGTTCTGAATGGATAGGGGCTTAGAGAGGTCGGCGTCTGGCCGCCGATTTCATCTACATCCCCTAAATCCCCTTGAAAGGGGACTTTGTCCCAGAGTTCCCAGCAAGTGATTATAAAATTTCTTTTTTCGCTTTATGAGATTCAGTTAAGCTAAGGTGGGGTTTGAATTTGTGTGGAAATTTGTTTTAACGATAATTTTGCGCTGTTCTAATTCTTTTTATCACTATTCTCATATTCAATGTCACTCTATTGATACTTTCTTATGGTATACATTAGTAAATTTGTGTATTGTAAATTGATCTAAATCTATTTAAGTATGACTAGAGATTTTCTTTGTTATAGATGCACCCTTTTGATTTCGGGTATAGTGACTCTTTTATTGTTATCTTCTTGTGCGAAGAGCACACCTACGGTTCTTTCTTTTGGGCTGGTTGAATCAGATATAGAGTTGGAGGTAGGTAATACTTATCAATTGCATTATGTAATTACTCCTTCAGAGTTACAGCGTACTTCGAAGGTTGTGTGGGATAGTGCCAATGAGGATATTACAGAGGTTGATTCTACCGGTGTGGTTATTGGTATTTCTCCGGGTGATACCAGGATAATTGCGAGATGTGATAAGTTTTCAGCGGTTGTTAGTGTCTCTGTTTCTTATGATATGCCTTCGGGAGAGGGAACAATTGCCGCAGTTGATATGGGACTCCCTTCTGGTTTGAAGTGGGCTTCTTGTAATATTGGTGCGTACACTTCTTATGAATATGGTGATTATTTTGCCTGGGGTGAGTTGGAGGTTAAGAGTGAGTATCTTGAGGAAAATTCTCTAACTATGAATGTTGATTTCTCAGAAGATATTTCGGGTAATGAGGAATATGATGTTGCCCGTGCGAAATGGGGTGGTTTATGGCGTATTCCTACTGTTGAAGATTATGAGGAATTGATCAGCTACTGTGAATGGGAGTGGGTTTATATAAGTTCTGTTATGGGAATGAAGGTGACAGGTCCAAATGGTAGTGTTTTGTTTTTCCCGGCAGCTGGCCACAGGTATGGAACTGACTTGAATAGTGATGGCGTATTTGGTGCATATTGGACTTCTACTCCCGAATTTACAGATCCATTTAATTCCAGATATTTGGGTTTCTTCGAAGATGTGGAACCTGCAGTCAATTGGTCTGAACGCTTTTTTGGTCATCCTATCCGTCCTGTTACTAGGTAAATTTGTTTGAAAATGTTCCTGTATTAATACAAAATATCACTATAACACAAATAAATTTCATCTTTCTATCTTAATTTTGCAGCAACGGCGGTGTCATATACTAATATTATAAAAAATATACTTTATGAGAAGAATTAATTTTTTGTCAGCAGGAGTTGTTTTTCTTGCTTTTGTACTTTCTTCATTGATTGTGTTCTCTTGTAAAAAAGAGGAGCAAAAACCTATCATAACCGGATTTGAACTTACAGATTCCCAAATAGATTTGTCTGTAGGTGATACTTATGATTTGAAATATGTGGTGACTCCTGCAGAACTTCAGGAAAGTGCTGTTATTGTTTGGGATGTGACTAATGATGCTATTATCAATGTCAGTGCAACAGGTACTGTGACTGCTTTATCTGAGGGTAAGGCAAAGGTTATTGCGCGTTGTGAGACTTTCCAATCTTCAGTCACTGTCAATGTTATAGATGACTCTATTGTTATCGAAAGGATCGAACTTTCAGAGAGTGATGTTACATTGTATGTGGGTGAAACTTTCCAATTGGAATATATTATCACACCTGCTGAACTTCAGGATCAGGTGCAGGTGACCTGGAAAAGTGATGATGAGACAGTAGCGACTGTCAACAATGGTTTGATTAATACATTGAGTTACGGAAATTGCGTAATTACTGCATCTTGTGCCGGTAAGTCTGCATCTGTTAATGTTACAGTACTTGACAAAGAGGATAAAGTCACATCAATTGATGTTTCAGAGGATGAAGTGGAAGTGACATTGGGAGATACTTATCGAATTGTTTACACTATTACTCCATCTCATTTGCAAGATGTAGTTGATGTTATATTTGAAAGTGAGGATCCGTCAGTTGCAACTGTTAGTGGGGATGGTTTGGTTTATACACACGCCTCGGGATATGCAGATATTTTGGTTTCTTGCCAAGATTGCTCGGATTATATCAGAATTATTGTACCAAATGCTGTAACCAATATTGATTTAGCAGAGGAGTCTGTACAAATTCTTGAGGGTAAAACATATAAAATTGAGTATGAAGTGACACCCGCTTATCTGCAGGACAGACAAGTGAATTGGGTAAGTAGTGATCCAAGTGTAGCAACGGTTGATGAATATGGTATTGTAAAAGGTATTGTTCCTGGAGAGTGTTATATTACAGGTGCTTGTGATGTTGCAACTGCTACTATGTATGTAGAAGTGCTTGAAGCTGATGTTCAAGGTATCAGTCTTGTTCAGAGTGATATTCAGATTTGTGAAAATGAGTCATTCCAATTGGAATATGTGATAACCCCTTCACATTTGCAAAGTACAGCAGTTGTAATGTGGAGTATTGATGACGGTTCTATTGCCAAAGTAAATGCTAATGGTGTAGTGACCGGTATTAGTGAGGGAATATGTGAAGTCACTGTTTCTTGTGACGGATACAGTGCTTCAGTATTGGTAGTTGTATTGAATGAGATAAATGGCTATGCATTTGTAGATCTTGGTCTTCCAAGTGGATTGAAATGGGCTACTTGTAATGTGGGAGCTACCAGAAGTTATGAATATGGAGATTATTATGCCTGGGCTGAGACTGAACCCAAAACATATTATAGTTCTTCCAATGGTTTTGCTCAGGGTATGAATTTATCAGACTTCTCAGGAGATCCAACATACGATGCTGCAACTCAAAATTGGGGAGGTACCTGGAGAACACCTACTAAGGAGGACTTCAGGGAACTCGTACAACATTGTACATTGACAATAGGGTATGCTTCAGAAGTGAAGGGTATTGTTGTCAAAGGTCCTAATGGCAATTCTATTTTCTTGCCTTATGCAGGTTGTTTCGAGTTGTCTTCAAAATATTTTGAAGCATCAGAAGGTTATTATATGAGTTCAACACCTTCTACTGTTTATGAAGATTACAACGACTTCCTATGGTTGAATCAAAATACAAGAGATCTATACTATTTGAAAAACTATATAGGGCAATCAGTAAGACCTGTTTCTGACTAGATTGTTAAATGTATTATCCAAGTCGGGGAAAGTTCTGGTGACTTTTCCCGACTTTTTTCTTTGTCGGGATGCTCGAATTAATTGAAAAGACCTTGCAATCCGGCTGGACAGCAAGGTCTGGTTATGTGTGTGATTTTTGTTCGAGGGAGGGTAGGTGTTGTTAGAATACTGTGATGATACCCAGGCCGTTGTTTGTGGTTTGTAGGTGGACGATCATCTCTCTTTTATTGTTGTTTATTCTTTTGGTAAATGTTATAACGCCAATGGTTCCGACAATGGCGCAGATTCCTCCAGCTGTGAGGAGTCCGTAGCCACAATAGTGGGCAATATTCTTTGCATTGGTGTTGTCTGAGTAGTTGATACAGAATGGTATAGCAGATATACACATTGCACCAAGGCCAGAGAATGCTGCGATGGAATATTTCCTCATTTCCTGGCGGTTGCTGTTTTGTTTTTCAAGGTATTCAAGGTAGTATGCCCAGGAATCTGGATTGTTCCTGATTTCGTCTTCGTTGAATGTGACGCTATTTAATTTGTATTGTTTTGATATACCTTCGGCTACTTGTGTGTATGAGTAGGATCCGAAATATTGTGCGTGGCAGTATGCGGTGCCGATGGTCATTAAGGTTAGGATTATTAGAAGTTTTCTCATAGGAATGATATTTGATGATTATTGTATTGAAATGTAAATATAATGATTTTGTGACAATGGTTGTGAAGTTATTGTGTGATTTGATTTTGAAGTGATTATTATTACCTTTGTAGGTCAGTTAATATTTTTGCAAATGGCGTTCTTTTGGAATAGAAAAAAGTCTGAAAAAGAGACTATAAAAGAGAAGGAGTCTTTGGACGAAGGTTTGAATAAGACTAAGAGGAGTTTTTTTGAGAAGATTTCTCGTGCGGTGGTTGGAAAATCAACTGTCGATGATGAGGTGCTCGATGGCATAGAGGATGCTTTGATCGCTTCGGATATTGGTGTTGATACCACTTTGAAAATCATCGACTTGCTGGAGGATCGTGTAGCTCGTGACAAGTATATGAATACTTCCGAGCTGAATTCGATTTTGAAGGAAGAGATGGTGAAACTCCTTAATATTAAGGATGATAATGATCAGGAGATTCCTATTTTTGATTTTTCGCGCAAGCCTTATGTTATTTTGGTGGTTGGTGTGAATGGTGTGGGTAAGACTACCACCATCGGTAAGCTTGCTGCCAATTTGAAGGCTGCTGGAAAAAAAGTGATGTTGGGGGCTGCCGATACTTTTAGGGCTGCTGCTGTGGATCAGTTGGTTATTTGGAGTGAGAGAGCAGGTGTGCCTATTGTAAAACAGGGTATGGGCGCTGATCCTGCTTCGGTCGCTTTTGATACAGTAAATTCTGCTGTTGCTCAAGATATTGATGTGGTTATTATTGATACTGCTGGTCGTCTTCATAATAAGGTAAATCTTATGAATGAGCTTACCAAGATTCGTAATGTGATGCGTAAGGTGATTCCTGATGCTCCTCACGAGGTTCTTTTGGTACTGGACGGTTCTACCGGTCAGAATGCTTTCATTCAGGCTAAGGAGTTTACCAAGGCTACCGATGTTACTGCGATGGCTGTTACCAAACTTGATGGTACTGCTAAAGGTGGTGTGGTTTTGGGTATTGCGGACCAATTCAAGATTCCTGTCAAGTTTATAGGAGTTGGTGAAAAGATTGAGGATTTGCAGATTTTTGACAAAAAGAAGTTTGTCGATTCATTGTTTGATTAATTAAGTTTTTAGATATGAATGTTTCATATAATTGGTTGAAAGAGTATGTCTCTTTCGATATGTCTGCAGAGAAGGTTGCAGAGATTTTGACCTTTATCGGTCTTGAGGTTGAAGAAATCAATACTGTTGAAGATATTCCCGGAGGTTTGGAAGGTGTAGTGGTTGCCGAGGTTCTGGAATGTGAGGTCCATCCAAATTCTGACCACTTGCACATTACTAAAGTTTCAGTAGGTGAGGGCACAGAGCCTTTCCAAGTAGTTTGCGGTGCTCCCAATGTGGCTAAAGGACAGAAGGTGCTTTTGGCAACAGTAGGAACTTCTCTTCCTACTCCAGACGGTTCGTCGTTCAAGATCAAAAAATCGAAAATCAGAGGCGAGGAGTCTTTTGGTATGATTTGCGCTGAGGATGAGTTGGGTATAGGTGAGTCGCACGATGGTATTATGGTTTTGGAACCGGAAGCTGTTGTTGGAACTAAGGCTAAAGATTATTTGAAGTTGGGCAGTGACACCATTTTCACAATTGGTCTTACTCCTAACAGGGTAGATGGTGCTTCACACATCGGTGTGGCTCGTGATTTGGCTGCATATCTTAAGACAAATAATTTGGGTGGAGAGTTGCAATATCCTTCGGTAGAGGCATTTGCTGAAGGTGACGGTGAATCGATACCTGTAGAGGTGCAATGTGTAGAGGGTTCTCCCCGTTATATGGGTATCACCCTTGACAATGTGAAAGTGGGACCTTCTCCCGATTGGTTGCAAAAGAAACTTCAAGCTATAGGTGTACGCCCTATCAATAATATTGTCGATATCACAAACTTTATTTTGCAGGAGACAGGTCAGCCTTTGCACGCTTTTGATGCTGAGAAGATCGAAGGAGGAAAGGTAGTGGTAAGAAGAGCAGAAGGTGGTGAAAAGTTTGTTACTCTTGATGGTGTTGAGCATACTTTATCAAATGAAGATTTGATGATTTGCAATGCACAGGAGCCTATGTGTATTGCCGGTGTATTCGGAGGTTTGACATCTGGTATTACCGAGCAGACAACAAAAGTTTTCCTTGAAAGTGCTTATTTTAATCCTGTTTTTGTGAGAAAGACATCGAAACGTCACGGAATCAAGACTGATGCTTCTTTCAGATATGAGAGAGGTGCTGACCCGGAAATAGTACCTTTTGCTGCAAAACGTGCTGCTCTTTTGATGCAGGAGTTGGCAGGAGCGACTGTTGTTGGAGCTGTGAGAGAGTCTTATCCTCAGGTGGTTGAGAGAAAAGTAGTTGATCTTGATTTTGAAAGAATGGAGACTTTGATTGGTAAAAAAATTGGTGCTAATACCATAGTCTCTATTTTGAAATATATGGATTTTGAAATTCTGTCTATATCTGACAGAGGTGCAAAAGTAAGTGTGCCTTCTTATAAGGTGGATGTCTACAGAGAGTGTGACGTAGTGGAAGAGGTGTTGAGAATCTATGGTTACAACAATATTGAACTACCTGAAAAGGTTCTTTCTTCATATAGTCATACACCTAATCCGGATCCTGAACAAGTCAGAGTCAAGGCTTGTGATATGTTGGCTGCAAATGGCTTCAATGAGATTATGAACAACTCTTTGACCAAGGCAGATTATTATGAGAAGTTGACCACTTATCCTAAGGAAAATCTTCCTATGGTTATCAATCCATTAAGTTCTGATTTGAATGCAATGCGTCAGACCTTGTTGTTCAGTGGATTGGAAGTTGTGTCATATAACCTTAACCGTCAGGCTTCATCTATGAAACTTTTTGAGATGGGTAATGTTTACCGCTACAATGCTGTGGAAGGTGATGAGCAGCCTGTAAATAATCTCAAATCGTATAAAGAGGAGATGCACTTGGCGATGTTTATCGCAGGTAAAGGAACTCAATATTGGAGAAATACTACTTGCGGTGGCCATTTCTTCTCGTTGAAGGGTTATGTAGAACTGATGATGAAGAAATTCGGAGTTGATTTGTATTCTTTGGAATGTGCTCCTGCTCCATCAGATTTGTTCTCTGAAGGTTTGTCGTTCAGCGTAGGAGGAAAAGTGCTCGTGATGTTGGGTACTGTGGCTCCTGCACGTTTGCGCCAGTTTGATATTAAAGTTCCTGTGTATGCAGCAGAGATCAACTGGAATCTCTTTATCAAACTTTATATGAAACATAAGGTTCTTTACAAAGAACTTCCAAAGTATCCAGAAGTGAGAAGGGATTTGGCTTTGTTGTTGGATGAGTCAGTTACTTTTGCCCAAATCAGAAAGATTGCATTTGGTGCAGAGAAGAAGATTTTGAGAAATGTAGTTTTGTTTGATGTTTACAGAGGCGACAAGATTCCTGCAGGTAAGAAACAATATGCAGTAAGTTTTGTACTTCAGGACTATGACAACACAATGACAGATAAATATGTGGAGCAAGTGATGGATAAGATTTTGGATTCAATAAAAAATCAAACCGGAGCTACTCTGCGATAAGTATAAATAGTAAGATTTATGAAGCGGCCTTTCAGAAATGGATGGTCGCTTTTTTAATGCCTTGGTAACGATGGGAATATTAATTTATCCCTTTAAAGTAGTGTCTGGAATCGGTTTTTGGTGAAAATGTCACTATAGTTATAAAGGATGTTCCTATAACACAAAAAGGGTAAAGGGTTATTTCTTAATTTCGTAAATCATATTTGTGAAAAGTGTATTTGAATTAAAATAAAACAATTAAAGTATAGTTATGAAAATAAAGAGTCTATTCAAAAATGTCATTTTGACCATTTCCTTATTTGCTGCACTTATGGTAGGAGCTTGTAATGATAAACCTAACTCCGCGCAGGAAGTATTGGAGATTAATTTTTCTTCAGATACTTTGTATCTCTCTATTGGAGGTTCAAAGAAGATCTCTTATTCAGTCATTCCTGCAGAACTTTTGGAGTCTGCAGAAATTAAGTGGACATCATCTAAGGAGGATGTTGTGACAGTCTCTTCGGATGGTATCGCTACCGGTGTGGCTGAAGGTAAAGCAGAAATCATTGCGAGAAGTGGTAATGCAAGTGCTACTTTGGGTGTGGTTGTTTCAGAAACTCAAAGCCCCGGCATATTGATCTCTGATCCTTCATTTGTTTTGGAGGTAGGGGATACAAAACAACTTTCATATACAATTACAAATTCAGAATATGCAGGAGAAGATGTCACTTGGGAAAGCAGCAATCAGAGTGTTGCGACTGTAAATGATGAAGGATTGGTGACTGCCAAGAGTAAGGGGGAGAGCATTATTACTGTGAAATGTGGTGATATATCGGCTTCCGCTATTGCAACTGTTATTGAAAATGAGGTATTCGAATTGGAAGGTTTGGAACTCTCAAATGACGATGTTGAAATCAATATCAACGAATCATACAAGGTTTATTGTTATACCGTGCCTGCGGAACTTCAGGAACAAGTGGAAATTACTTGGGAAATCGATGATGAAGACGTCGCTGTGATTACTGAAGAAGGTGTTCTTTTTGGCGTTAGTCAGGGGACAACCAGGTTTAGAGCCCGTTCAGGAAGTTTTGCGGTAGAGGGGGATGTTGCAGTAGTTCTTCCATTGGAAAATCAGCTTGAAAAGATTGAATTGAATGTTTCGGATTTGACATTGGGCCGTGGTGATTGGTTTGAGTTGGTTTATACATTGACTCCTTCATATCTACAAGACTATTTGAATGTTAGTTGGGAAAGTACAGACGAGTCGATAGCCGAAGTTGATGGATATGGTATTGTTGTAGCAAAGCAATATGGTGAATGTGATATTATTGCAACTTGTGATGGACTTACTGCTACTGCTCGTATTAAGGTTGTGGATGATACCGAATACGCTTTGACTCTTGCCAAGAGTAAAGTCTTTTTGCCTTATGGTAAAACCTATACTATGAACTATTATGTTGCTCCATACGAATATCAGGATCAGGCTTGGGTAACTTGGGAAACTTCAAATCCTGAGATTGCAACAGTGGATGAATATGGTGTGATATCGTCAGGTGGATCCCCTGGAACAGCGACCATTACAGCCCGTTGGGAAGGTTGTGAGGATTCAGCAGAGGTAACCGTCTTTACAATGTTCCTGGGAGAAGAGAAAATGGAAATGTTTGTTGGCGATACTAAGAATGTTCCCCTTTATGTGATGCCGGATGAACAGGAGTTGATGATGCAGGCTTCTTATGGTAGTCTGGATAAGAATGTTGTAACTGTTTCCGAAACAGGTGTTATGACAGCAGTGGGTCCCGGTACTACTTATGTGGTGGCATGGATCTCTTCAATGACTGTTGCAATGAATGTTACCATTTACGAGTCATATTGTGGTTATCCATATGTCGATTTGGACCTTCCAAGTGGAACAAAGTGGGCTACTCATAACGTGGGGGCAAGAAACTATACTGAGATTGGTGAATATTATGCTTGGGGTGAAATTGAAACCAAATCTGAATATACACTCGATAACTCCCGTACATTAGGTATGGATATGGATAATTATAGCAATGATATTGCCGGTTGGAGTACATTCGATGTTGCTACAACTTGGGGTGGTTCTTGGATGATGCCTACTTATGCCCAATGGCAAGAATTGTTTGATGAATGTAAATGGAGTTGGAGTGATGAACTTCCTGGATTTAAAGTCACAGGAAAGAATGGCAAATACATCTACTTGATAGCCGGTGGTAAGATGAATACTCACGGTTTGGAAGAAGAAGATATGTTGAAATACTGGACTTCTACTACAAGTGAAGATCTTTCTATTGGTTGGGCAGATGAAGATGATTATGCCGGTTTTATGTATGGTGGCAAATCTTATTATCATTTGTCGGAATATGGACTTCGCAATTTTGGTTTGCTTGTTCGTCCTGTATTTAAAGAGTAAGACTAACTTGTTGAACAACTGTTTATAAACTATAAAGTTATGAAAATTAAAAGTTTATTGAAAAATGTGATTCTCGCCCTTTCATTATTTTCTGCATTGTTGACAGGTGCTTGTAATGAAAATCAGAAAATTGCAGATGAGGTGGTGGGAATAAGTTTCCCTTCGGATACGTTGTATTTGTCGGTAGGAATGTCCAAAGAGATTTTGTATTCTGTAGTTCCTGCAGAGCTTCAGGAATCGGCAGAAATTAACTGGACATCATCGAAAGAGAGTGTTGTGACAGTCTCTTCTGAAGGTGTGGCTACCGGTGTTGATGAAGGTAAAGCAAAAATTGTTGCCAAAAGTGGTAATGCCAATGCTTCTTTGAATGTTGTAGTTTCAAAAGCTCCGAAGTCGGGTATATCTCTCTCCGAAGGTGAGTTTACTATGGAAGTTGGAGATACAAAACAACTATCATATACTATCTCCAGTGCCGGTTATGAAGAAGAAGTTCCTGCTTGGGAAAGCAGTAATCCTGCTGTGGCAAGTGTAAATAATGAAGGATTGGTTACAGCAAAAAGTGTTGGGGAGAGCCTTATTACAGTTACGGTTGGAGATCTTGTAGCTCACGCTATAGTAATTGTTTTTGATAATGAATCTGCACAATTGGAGGGTTTGGTGCTCTCTAATGACGATGTTGAAGTCTATGTCAACGAATCATACAAGGTTTATTGTTATACCGTGCCTGCTGAACTTCAGGGACAAGTGGAAATTACTTGGGAAATCCTTGATGAAGACGTTGCTTTGATTACTGACGATGGTGTTATTTTTGGCGTTAGTCCTGGGACAACCGGATTTAGAGCCCGTTCGGGAAGTATTGTGGTTGAGGGGGATGTCGCAGTAGTTCTTCCATTGGAAAATCAACTTGAAAATATTGAATTGAATGTTACAGATTTGAAATTGGGTCGAGGTGATTGGTTTGAATTTGTTTATACATTGACCCCTTCATATCTGCAAGATTATTTGAATGTCAGTTGGGAGAGTACTGATGAGTCAATAGCTGAAGTCGATGCATATGGTATTGTTGTAGCAAAGCAATATGGAGAATGTGACATTGTCGCAACTTGTGACGGACTTACTGCTTCTGCCCATATTACAGTTGTAGATGATACAGAATATGGTCTGACTCTTGCCAAGAGTAAAGTCCTTTTGCCTTATGGTGAAACTTATACAATGGACTATTATATTACTCCATCAGAATATCAGGATCAGGCTTGGGTAACTTGGGAAAGTTCAAATCCTGAGATTGCAAAAGTGGATGAATATGGTGTGATATCTTCAGGTGGCGCCCCAGGAACAGCGACCATTACAGCCCGTTGGGAAGGTTGTGAGGATTCAGCAGAGGTAACCGTCTTTACAATGTTCCTTGGAAAAGAAAAGATGGAGATGACTGTTGGTGATACTGAGGTTATTCCCCTTTATGTAATGCCGGATGAACAGGAGTTGATAATGCAGGCTTCTTATAGTAGTCAGGATAAGAATGTTGTACAGGTTTCCGAAAATGGTGTTATGACTGCAGTGGGTACCGGTACTTGTGAAGTGTATGTAAGGCTATCTACAATGACTGTTGCAGTGGAGGTTACTGTAGCTGAGGAATACCATGGTTATAATTATGTCGATTTGGGTCTTCCAAGTGGGACAAAATGGGCAACTCATAACGTGGCTGCGGATGATTGTACACAAATCGGAGGATATTATGCTTGGGGAGAATTGACTACCAAATCTGAATATACAGATGAAACTTCTGAGACTGATGAGGTGGATATGAGTGATGTAGATTTTGATATAGCAGGTTGGCTAATGTATGATGTGGCAAGTTATGATTGGGGAACTCCTTGGAGAATACCTAACTATGACCAATGGCAGGAGTTGATTGATGAATGTGACTGGAGTTGGGATCATGACCTTCCTGGTCATAGAGTTCAAGGTCCTAATGGAAATGTTATTTATCTGATAGCGGCAGGCCAGATGGCTGTTCCAGGTTTAGTGGATGTGGAAGAGTTGTATTATTGGACTTCTACAACAGCTACTGACGGTTTGCCAGGTTGGGCAGATGAAGACCGCTATGCTTGTTATTTTAAAAGTACTGGGCCTAATCAATTCCTAAAGGATATGGGGCCACGATGTCTTGGTATGCAAATACGTCCTGTTCTACCTTATTAATATAGGGGTATCGGATTTGAAAGTGAAAGGGGGGCTGACCAAGCGGGGCAGTCCCCTTTTAGTATTAATTGTCTTCTGTAAATATCTTTGGAGTGCCGCAGTCGCTCAAGCAAAATTCGGAAGTATTTCTCGAGTGTTGTTGTGAATATACCTAAAAGACTTATATTTGTCAAATCATGCAGCTGGCTGTATTTGATGAAAAGTATTTTTGAAGTGTAATGTTTAATATGTTTGTTATGAGGTCTTTTCTATATTCTCTACTGTTTTTCACTATTTTAATCTCTCTTCTTGTTTCTTCTTGTTCGTCTTATTTTTATGCTGCGGTTACTTCAAGAGGAAGTGCTCCGGAAGAAGCATCTTACTATATTACTCATAATATGGGAGACAAGATTGATTATCTGGAGTTTAAAGAATTTTCAAGTTTGCTGAGAAATAATTTAAATGAACTTGGATATGTTAGCAGAAATGAAGATATAGCATACTTGAGTATTCATTTGAATTATTATATCGGAAACAAAGAAACTCTATCAACCACCTCAAAGAATAATGATTATATAGTAAATACATCAACGTTTAATACAAAAACAGATAAGAAAACAACATCAGAATCGAACACAAAACAACGACTAGTGGATATAAAAAGTCGTATACAACCGGTGTGGGAACCACCACTACAACGATAAAGTCCGGCTACCCATGATATTTGATTGTAGAGGCGATCAATACCTCCAGCAATCTGCCTGAGTGGAAAGTGGAG
Organism: Candidatus Coprenecus sp.; assembly: GCA_045635245.1. Taxonomy (GTDB): domain Bacteria; phylum Bacteroidota; class Bacteroidia; order Bacteroidales; family UBA932; genus Coprenecus. The sequence goes on along the minus strand of JAZRBT010000148.1, from coordinate 334 downwards.
ATTGAAAGTTTGAAAGACTCTCCCTCAAGTTTTCCTAAGGTTATGCCGTGGATGATGCTTGTGGCAAAAAAGTATATTGCTCAAACATTTTCAGGAAAAATAAGTGTTGTAGTTGATGATTGGGCGGACTATAATTTGCCTGATGTCAGTGATTTTTGGACTATTCAATCTGACTACTTTAGGGGTGTTGATATCTATATTAATGCAGAGGAATTAATCTCAATGTAATTTTAATGTTTATGCAAAATAAAAATGGCGACCGTTGTGATCTGACCCCAAGAAGTTGGACGGATTAATAATAGTTTTATTGGTAAAGAGTTCGGTATTGCACCGG
>JAZRBT010000147.1:0-2370 GCA_045635245.1 Candidatus Coprenecus sp. | reverse complement strand
GAAAAATGGCAGTCGTATCCTTTTCTTTCCCTTAGCCATAGTCTCAAATTAGTAGTATAGTCTGTTTTTCTTTTTCCAGTAAAGGATAAGCAGAATGCCGAAAAGCATACCGCCCAGGTGGGCAAAGTGTGCCACTCCGATATTGGTTCCGGTGATTCCAAAGAAAAATTCGATTGCTCCGTATATCAGAACAAACCATTTGGCTTTCAGCGATACAGGAGGGATTATCAAAGAAATGATATTGTTTGGGAATAACATTCCGTAAGCCAACAGCAATCCGAAAACAGCACCTGACGCACCTACAGTGGGGATTCTCATCAAAGTGTAGATTTCGGCAGGATTGGTGGCACTGAGTACCTGAAGATATTGGACACCTTCGTGGATAATCGCTGCACCGATACCTGTTACCATATAGTAAACAAAGAATTTCTTGGGCCCCCATATATTCTCCAGAACACTTCCAAACATATAAAGTGCAAACATATTGAAGAAAATGTGGGACAGGTTACCGTGCATAAACATATAACTTATCACCTGAAATGGGTGAAACAGGGGAGAACCTACATAAAACAGGGAGAATGTCTCATACATAAAATCTTTTGAGATAAATGTAAAGAGAAACATCAATGCGTTAATGATAATCAAATTTTTGACTACCATCGGTATTCCGGGTCTGGTGCTATAGTAATTCATTATAATCTTTTTTCTAAATCTTCTTCAGTTATCATCTCCATAATTTTTTTACCCGAAGGAGATATCTCGGGCTCTGCACAGCAGAACAATGAGTCCACTAAAGCTCGCGCCTGTGCCCTTGAGAGTCTCTTTTGTCCTCCCAGAGCGGTGGCTCTGGCAAGCGAACGTGCCATATTGTCCCTTCCTTGTGCTTTTGTCAGCCAATTGCTTTCACATTGTTCAAAAGTGGCAATCAATGAATCAATGATCTCTCTGACTGCAGCAGAATCGGTGTTGAATCCCTCCGGCAAACCATTGACCGAAATGGTATTCTCTCCGGCAGAAGTGATGTCAAATCCCAATGACTGTAATCTTTCAGGAGAATCCATCAGCAGGGAGTAGTGTGCAGGAGTCAGTTCCAGGGTGCTGGGAAAGAGCACTTGCTGCGCAATCGATTCTGAATTGTCCAGATTATGCAGGAATTTTTCGTAGAAAATCCTCTCTTTTGCCCTGAATATGTTGATTATCAACATTCCGGAGCGTAGTGCAGTAACAATATATTTGCTCGATAAAACGAGAGTGTTGTCATCCAAAGAGTCCTTTGAATCAAAAATTTCTCCTCCATATCCGTCTACCATAGAGGAAATGTTGTAATCGGTTCCGGTGCTCTCCTGTTCGAAATTCTGTTCAAAATTTTGACCGAATCCCTGTTCGAACTCTTGTTCAAAGTCTCTGGGAAACTCTTCCGGAAAATCGCTTCCGAAATTCTTGTCAAAACCGGGGAGTTGGGTCGGTTTTGGAATCGAGTAGGAGGGAGACGATTTCAATGTTGGGAGAATCGGGGTGTAATCCTTTGGGATATTGATCTGAGGGTAAGAGTCATTATTGAAATCAATAGTGGGAATGAATGAGTTTTTGCCCAAAGATTCTTTGACCAATGCAGTCAGAATCTCGAACATTTCGCTTTCATTCTCAAACTTGACTTCTGTTTTGGCAGGATGGATATTTACATCCACATTCTCTGGATTTGTTTCAAAGAACAGATAGTAAGAGGGATATGTTCCTTCGGGAATCAATTTGTCATACCCTCTCATTATCGCTTTGTGGAAATATGGAGATTTGAAGAAACGTCCGTTTACGAAAAAGTATTGGTTACCTGAACTTTTTCTGGCGTCTTCAGGGTGGCCAATGAAACCTGAAACGGTGACAATGGATGAATTGATTCCAATATCAACCAGTTCCTTAATGATTTCTCTCCCCTCAATCTCCATTATACGTTGTTTTATACTGTTGGCCCTCTTGAGGTTATAGATATCCTTTCCGTTGTGGATCAGTCTGAGGTTCAGGTCGTATCTGCACAATGCCACCCGGATAAATTCGGTGATGATGTGTCTGAATTCGGCATTGTCCGATTTCAGGAATTTTCTTCGGGCCGGGATTTTGTAAAATAGATTGCGAACTGAAATATTGGTCCCTTCAGCGCAGGCAACCTCCTCCTGTGAGATGAATTCCGAGCCGGCGATAGTTACCTCAGAGCCAGTGTCGGTCCCTCTTTTGCGACTTTTAAGAGTTACCTCAGCCACTGCAGCAATAGATGGAAGAGCTTCGCCTCTGAATCCGTAAGTCTGGATAGAGTTAAGGTCATCTGCTTTTGCGACTTTGGAGGTGGCGTGCCTTTCAAAGCACAGGGCGGCCTCC
>JAZRBT010000146.1:0-10548 GCA_045635245.1 Candidatus Coprenecus sp. | reverse complement strand
CATCTCCTGCAAAGGCAGTATCAAATCCTTTAAGAACATTGCCCGAACGCTTGATGATTTCTCTGCAAACCCCGAAAATGTATCTTGCCCAGGATGCGGCGGGAGCATCCTCTTCGTTAAAACCAAATTCTGTATAGTCGTCAAGGTCAACAGGGTATGCCCTGCCTTTATCTGTTCCATTAAGCGAAATCATAGCAATCATTCCTTTGTCGATTGCTCCCGGAAATACAAATCCGCCATTGTAGTCTGTATGTTCACCAATTAGATTGACTCTTCCTGCAGAGGCATACAAATCTCCCTCTTTCTGGAAATGTTTTACAAACTCTTCTCTGATTTTCTGTTGCATAATAGTTTATTTGTCTATTTAAAATTAATATTGATTTTACTTTTTATTGCAAAAATTGCCATTCTACTGGCAGCAGCAACAACAACATTGTTCCTGCACTTTGATTTTCTCCTCCTTTACACGATTCTTCTCGAACTCTTTGCCGATAGTATTGGTAATGCTAAAGTCTTTAGTATCAGCAGATAATTGAATAGTGGTGGAGAATTTTTCACAAATGTATTTTCTTGCTTGAATGCCATTTGCCTTGCTCTCCCTTTTCAATGCAGGGATATAGTAAAGAGTATGAGTGATCTTGTAAGTTCCGTAGGAGGGGAGAGTGAAATTTTGCTCTGCCTGAGCATCTCCGTTTCCGAGTTCAGTAATGTGTGATATGGCTAAAGATTTTATCCTATTGCCGGTTTCATCCTGAATATCTGTTGTTATCTGAAACATCTTGCCATTGGTTCCTGAAACAACTGCCGAGGTGGTGAGAGTGCCCCCCTGTTGATTCTCCATAGGGGCAAAGACTGTTTTTGAGTAATTGATGTGGGGCCCATTTGTTATTACTACGAATAACTCATCTACTCCATTTGTCTGAGAATTGTTAATCAGCAGATTCTCCTGTACTCTGTCGAGTCCGGAGCTGATATTGCATTTGTAGTATGAATCACATATAAGGGAGAATTGTTCTGAAGGTATATTATTGTTATTCAGGCTGATGGAAATATTATCTATCTCTTCCGAAGTGTGTATTATAAGAAATACCTCTCTGGCTCCCATATCATTTGTAAGGATAGAGTCGGGAGTCGAAAATCTGCAAGTCTCTGCTATGGGATCCAATTGAATGATGACTCTGTCAGTATTTTGAGCGATGACAGAAGCCATAGAATATATGGTGCAAATTATAATCGCAAGAACTGTTCTAAAGAATTTCATATTGATATCAATCTTGGTAAGTGTAAAATTTACCAAAGATACCAAAAAAGTTAATATATCAGATAACCAATTATTCCTGATACTATTATAATTTGAATCGGGCCTATTTTAAAGAGCATTGAGGCGAGGAATGCTCCTGCAAACAGTAGCCAGCTGTATGTGTCTATAAAGTTGTGCGGAGTTATGAGGATAATAGCGGCAGATGCTATCAGTCCAATGGTGACGGGACGCAGTGTTTTCAGAATGGTAGAAAAGTACGGATTGGTCTTGAACTTATTGAATAACAGGCATATCCACATTACTATCATAAAAGAAGGGAGTACTACTGCTATAGTGGCAGTGGCAGAGCCGAGAATGCACATAAAAGGGCTGAATCCCATTTCCTGAATAACTGAGTAGCCGATATATGTTGCACTGTTTATCCCGATGGGGCCGGGAGACATCTGTGAAATGGCAACAATATCTGTAAATTGTTCAGAAGTAATCCATTGTTGGGCGTGGACAACCTGATTTTCAATCAGCGAGAGCATAGCATAACCGCCGCCGATGGTAAAGGCTCCAATCAGAAAAAATATTGAAAAGAGTTGTAGAAATATCATCGCCTTCCCTTTTTAGATATGATATATGTATAGATGATACTTCCCAGAATAGCTGCCACGATTACCCAAATAGGTGAGACTCCGAGAAATCCTACTCCTGCAACTGTCAGGAGGGTGATAGCCCCTGTATAGATGTTCAGTTTGTTTTTAATTGCCATTCTGATTACCGGAGCAGCAATCAGAGCGACCACTGCCGGTCTGATACCTTTGAAAACAGATTGGACAATCTCATTTTCTTGAAAACTGGTGAATACTGCAGCGATTAGCAGTATTGTGATGAATGGTGGCAGAATACTGCCAAGTGTTGCCACAATACTCCCTTTGACTCCGCAAATCTTTTGTCCAACGAAGATGGATACATTTACGGCTATCACGCCTGGAGCCGATTGGGCAATGGAAATGATATCCAGGAACTCTTCACTCGTAAGCCATTTGTTCTTATCTACCACTTCCCTTTCAATGATTGGAATCATTGCCGCGCCTCCACCAATGGTGAAAGCACCAATTTTTGCAAATATTTTAAACAATCTCCAATACATCATACCATATAAAAGATGAGGGCAAATATAGTAATTCCATTTTCAGAATTATATATCTGCCCTCAAATTAAAACTATGATATCCCTTATTTTATATATGAAAGGCTCACAAGGTCTCTTTTCGCGCAAGTAGCGGAATTGAGATGCATTACTTCATATTTTCCGGTCCAACTTCCTGTGATGTTATTGTTGTTGTCATCAATAACATTCAGGTCTATTGTAATGGTACCATCCTGGTGGTCTGTAATTGTAATAGTGCCACCATTGAATGGAGCAAGATCTTCAATTGCAACTCCATCCAGTGAGTTATACCACCACGAACCTTGTAGAGACATATTTCCGTAGATAAATCCATAGATATATGTGCCGGGAGCAACGTCTGAACCCGATGTTGCAATAGTATATGTTCCTCCAAGTCCTTCTTCTTCGGTAGTATAGGTGGTATTGATATCGAGCATAAGATACTCACCGATACCATTAGCGGGCATCAGACTGATAGACCAGTTGAATGCACCACATTCGTAGTAGTCTCCGTAAGGGACTGCTGTAGCAGTGCAGTTCTCCAAGTTGACAACCAAATCATCTGTTAATGTCGAAAGGCAATCCGGTGTTCTTTTATCCTGAAGTTCTACGATGCCTTTGTAAGTAATGATGTGTTTGATATTATTAATAGTAACTTCCAGAGTGCATCCATTCTCATCAACTGTATATGTTCCTGTCTGGTAGGAAAATGGAGCACCATTATTTGTAATGTTATTGCCCTCTGCATCTACCTCCCAATATCCTGAAAATTGTCCTGAGAATGTCCCTTTTGAATATGAACTCACAGCATCATATGTGTATGTTCCGTAAGGAACAGGAATCATATCTGCTTCTCCAATTTCAATCTGGCTTACAGCTCCATACAAATCCACCCTGTAGAATTTGTTGTCATACTGGTCTGCCGGTTTCTCAGAAAGAATAATCCAGTAGTTGCCAATACCACTTGTGTACTCGTCACCATAATAATAACCGCTAAGGCCTTCTGCAACAATATTGATGCAAAATTCGCTTTGTACTACATTAATTGTGTAACTTGTCTCATCATATGTTACAACAATTGATGTTTCACGTGGCTGTTTGTCGTTATTTTCCAAAGCATTGAATTCAAGTTTACTCTCGGCCATATTATTCTCTGTAAGAGTAATCCAGTCTGCATCAGTAATTGCTTCGACACTAACCCCTTCTATGGGATTTTGCAGTGTGTATGTTATGGTAAAATTGCCACCTTCACAAGGCAGTGTTACACTCTCTTGTGAGCTGATTTCAAATAATGGTGGATTTTGTATTCCTTTTTGCTTATTACAAGCGATAAGCAAAAAGGGAAGAAGTACTATTAAAATCTTTTTCATATATAGCTTAAATCATTTAAATTAAGAGAGTTATATAAGGTTTATCTTTTGTTTGACCTTAATACAGAAGAAGCAGAAGCTGAGTAACCTTGTGTAACGAAAGGTGTTTCTGTTACAGAACCTGTGATAGAATATCCTGCATCATCGATTAAGTCAAAAGTAAATGTATATGTGCCATCTCCGTTGTCAACGCAAACGATAGTACCATCTACTATAGGTGCCATATTTCCATAGCTTGAGCCATCCGGACTGTCAAAGAACCAGGTACCTGACATATATCCGCCATCTTCATAACCAAATACGAATTGGTAGGGGCCTGTAGCATAAGGAACAGAAGTTATGGTGTATGTACCTGCAAGACCTTCACCTACAGCGGTTCCGCCAGAATTTATGTCTACCATCATATAGTGACCTACTCCACTATTGGGACCTATATATAATATGTAGTTTATATATCCTGAATTATAGAAGTCATCATAGTTCATCAGTTCGATGTAGTGATCAGAAAGATCCAATACAAGGTCATCGGTAAGAGTGCTGTAGTATAGACGTTTTCTATCATCTTCGCATACAAGAGAACCTTCGTATGTTACATAATGGGGTTCACCGTTAATCATCACTTCAGCTGTGATGCTGTTGTCAGTAACAGTGATTGTACCACCTTCAATATTCATTTGTTCTCCGTTGCCATCAACATCCAGATTCCAGAAAGCACTGTTTCCTTTTCCTGCAAATGTACCGGGAGCTGTGGTAACTTCTGCGTCAAATGTATAGGTTCCGTTGGGGATAATTACAGCGTTTGCGTCATCTCTTGGGTAGTCTTTGACTTCGCTGTACATACCCAAACGATAGTACCATCCGTTAGGTTGTGCTTCACCATTGACAAATCCTATGTTGCTAAGGTATACAAAGAATTTGTCCGAGCCTTGATATGCAGAATATTCATTTCCGTAATATACAGCAAAGAATGAGTCTGCATTTCTTCTGATTACAGCACCGTCTTGGTTTACAGTTGCAGTGAAACTTGTTTTGTTTGCGTATGTTACGAAAATAAAAGCTTCGCGATCATCAAAACTCTCATTGGCTTCTGCAGTAAATACAAGAGTTCCTTCAGCTGCGTTGTTCTCTTTTAATGTAATCCATTCTACACTGGGGATAGCTTCTACATTTTGACCTTCAACAGGGTTCAATAATGTATATGAAATTGTGAAGTCACCACCTTCTTCTGGAAGATTTGTTGTCTCAGGTGAAAATGATTCAAATTTAGGGTCCTCTTGTGTACCTGGGGTACTGGAAGTACATCCAGTCAATGCCAATAGGCAAATTAAGCTTGTCAGTATAAACTTCTTCATATTGTAACTAAATTATTGTATTTGAAATTTAGTGCTAAAATAGTCTATGTAATCTAATAAATCAAATAAATGTGAGCCCCAAAAAAAAGAGGCCAACCCTTTCGGATTGACCTCTGTGTATTGATATTCAGATTATGAATTATCTTTTAGCGTTGTCGCGAGCTTCAACAAAGTTCAATTTGTTAACACTTGTTTTAGCAGGAGCTTGAGCTACTTGAATAATAGGAACACCTGTCCAAGTGCTTGTGATAGAGTTAGCTGATTCAGCATCGTCAACTAGATCTAGGTTAACTGTGTAAGTACCATCACCATTGTCAACAACTTCAATAGTACCGTCAATGATAGGAGCCATATCACCATAATATTGTCCGTCATATGTATTGTAGAACCAGGTACCCTGCATACTTCCCATATAGACGAAACCACCCAAGAATTGTAGAGCGTCATCAAGGTATGTGTTACGATTGACTGTGTATGTTCCTGCAAGGCCTTCGCCCATAACTGAACCATTAGTGGTGATATCTGCACGGAAATAGTCGCCAATACCTGTTTCAACTTTAGGTTGGATATAAAGCATATAGTTGTCATAACCACACTCATAGAAGTCACCATAGTGAATTAGATATAGATCGTGGTTAGAGTAGTCAGGTTGGTAGTCATCAGTTAGAGTACTGTAGAATAGAGGACTTCTTGCTTCTTCGCATAGAGGTTCACCTTCGTATACTACGTGGTGAGGTTCACCATTAACGATAAGGTCAGCAACGATTTTGTTGTCAGAAACAACAACTGTACCATCTTCGATAGCAAATCGGTCACCATATTGGCCATCAGTGGTGATTGTGAAATATTCACTGTATGCACCTGCGAATGTCCAAGGTTCGGTAGTGCTATTAGCATCAAATGTATAAGTACCGTTAGGGATGATAAGAGCTGAAGGCTCATCTCTTGGGTAGTCTTGTACCTCAGAATATAGGTCAAGTAGATAGTACCAAGCATCAGGTTGAGCATAACCTTCATCATCGAAACCTTTATCACTGAGGAATGTATAGAAGTTGTCTGATTCTACCATAGAGTATTCAGTACCATAGTACTTAGATGAAAGAACGTTTGCAGTTTTTCTAACAACAGCACCTGCCTGGCTGATAGCCAAATCAAAACTTGCTTTGTTAGCGTATGCTACGAAGATAGATGTTTCACGAGGTTCAATACTTTCATTTGCTGCAACGGTGAATGAAACGCTGGTAGCGTCTACAGATGCAACAGTAACCCATTCAACGCTGATTACGGGTTCAACTTGTGCTCCTTCAACAGGGTTTTCAATTTCGAAAGTAACGGTAACTGTACCACCTTCTTCAGGAAGGTTAGCTTCAGTTTGACTTACATTTTTAAATACAGGGTCAGCACCATTTTGAGGTCCATCATTACCATTTTTTTGACAACTAACGATGCCAAGAAGGCACATAGCAGCAATTAGTAAATTTTTTTTCATCTTGATTTGATTTAGTGATTAATAAATTTTGTGTAAATATAATATTATTTTTTTTGATATTCTCTATCTTTTCTCGAAATTTTGAAAATTTCTTTGCAGTACTGATGGTGTGGGTATCGAATTGCGGGCAGCCATTCCTCCATAAACCTCATAAGAGCCTGTCCAGGTACCTGTGATATTGTTAGCCCTGTCATCATAGGTGTCTATATTTATAGTTATGGTACCATCCTGGTTATCAATAATTTCTATTGTTCCATCAGTGAATGGGGCCATCTTGTCATATACGTATGGTTCTCCGGTAGCCGAATAATACCACCAAGAACCTTGGGCATATCCATCCTCAGATGCAAATCCTGACAGGAATGTTCCAGGAGCTATCGCCTCACTTATACTGATTGGGCCATATGTTCCGGCAATACCTTCTTCCAATGTTGCAAAATTGGTGACCATATCAAGTGTCAGGTAGTCTCCAATGCCATTGTCAGGGGTTAGATAAAGCATTATATTCTGGTAACCGATTCCGTAGTAGTCACCTACAGGGTATAGAATAAGTGAACAATTCTCAAAATTCATTTGGTAGTCATCGTTAAGGTCGCTTAGGAAAGGATTTGTTCTCGCATCAGCCACCTCGGGAGTTCCATTGTAGGTAATGGTATGGGTTTCTCCTCTGATGATAACTTGTGCAACGATGCTGTTGGCAGTAATTGTCAATGTGCAATCTTCGTAGTGAACTGTCGCATCGGTGCTCGATACTGCTCCATTTGCATCAGTGGTCCAGGCGATAGAGTATTGGTTGGAAACGGTGCCGTTTGCGAATGAGTCGGTGGGGTCAAAGTGATATACTCCTTCTGGTACGGGGATAAGGTCTGCTTCTCCATATTCTATATCGCTAAGGGGGGTGTATACATCAAATCTGTAATATGTACTGTTTGGACATTGTGCTCCATCTTCGTTAAGGCCATTTTCGCTAAGGATTAGCCAGAAGTTGCCTGTGTTGGGGTCGGGTGAAAATTCATTGCCGTAATAATCTCCCATAAGGTGTTTTGCATCTACCTTGATGGTATATTTGGATTGGGTAATATTTACGGTGAAGCTGGTTTTGTCAGCATATGACACGAAAATGGAAGAAGTGCGGTCCTCCTGAGAGTCAGTAGGAGCAACAGTGATGACTATGTTTCCGTCAAGATTGTTTTCTGTCAATGTAATCCACTCGGGAGTATTGATGTTTACGAGCAGTTCAGTTCCCTCAATTTTGTTTTCCAGGGTGTAGGTAATGGTAATGTCGCCTCCTTCTTCGGGTACAAGTACATTTTCATCAGAAGTAAGGGTCAGGATAGGGTCTGCTTTTGGTGTTTTGGTGCAGGATGCAGCAAAGATGGTGCAGATAATGATAAAGCTTAATAATTTCTTCATATAAGACTGTTTATTTAAAAAAATACTCTATACAAAGTAAGAATCTTTTGTCTAAAAAAGCAAGAAAAAAGTTAAAAAAAGCAGAAACAATACAATTCGATTGTTTCTGCTTTAATATGAATAAGGGTTTATGTTATGTTTAATACTCTGTTACCAAGTCAGATAACCTGTCCAGGTTCCGGTTATTTTGTTCTTTAATGGCGAGTCGTCATACACCTCTATATTTATGGTGTGGGTGCCGTTTCCGTTATCTATAACCTCAAAATAGCCATCGATCAAAGGCGCCTGATTGGTCAGTTGTCCACTTGTGTATTCCAGATAGAGTGTTCCCATAAGGTGTCCTTCTGCAGAAATAACCATTCCTGGGACAAATGAATCGGGTCCAAAGTTGGGTTTGGTGGGGTCTTCGGCAGTGAAACCGCAAGAGTCATATCTGCCACTGATATCTTCTGTTGGGGTAAGGGAGTCGGTATGGAAGTCAAAAATGAAGGAGTCTCCGCTTTGGTCTTCATTGTCGGGGAGGATTTCAATCCACCAGTTGCAGTAGCCGCAACCCCAATAGTCTCCGTAAGATGAAACAATGGCTTGGTGATAACTCAAATCTGCAACTACATCGTCTTTGAGTGTAGAACCATAATCTTTAGGAGAAAGGTCTTCAAATGAGTAAGAGCCATTGAATGTAACTCGGTGTTTCTCCCCGTTGATGGTTGCCAATAGAACCATTTCGTTGCCATTTACTGTCATTTGAGCCTCCTCGAATGGAATCATAGTGGGGTTTCGCTCGCTGTCAGTTGTTATATATGCACTGTTTTCTGCAGTCATTGTGAATTGTTCCATTGAATTATCTGCATCGAGGAAGTAGGTTCCGTCTGCTATTTTGATATTTGCAGGGTCGGTGGATACCGGACCATACAGATCCACGCGGTAGTATTCGCAATTGGGATAGATATTACCCATATCATCGAGTCCGTCGAATGAGAATACAATCCAATAGTTTGCAGAGTTGATGTCATATCGGTCTCCGTAGTAAACACCCCACATCATTTGAGCATCGTACTCTACGTCAATTTCGTTTTCATTAATTGTTGCCCCATCTTGGATAACCTGTACAGATTTTTCTATTTCAAGATATGAGATAGTGATTACAGCGCTACGGGACTCCGAAGTGGTGTTTTCTGCTACCGAATAGCTGATAGTGCCATCGGTTTGGGAATCTGTGATGGAGATCCAGTTCCGGTCGGGAGTGATATTGATGCTTTCGCTCTCGATGGGATTCTCTATTGTGTATGTAATTTCAAAGCTGCCACCTTCTGCTCCTATATTAATTAATGTATCAGAGGTGATGTTGAGGGTGGTTTTTGGCTCCTCCGGTTGGTTGTTGTCCCCTGTAGGGGTGTTTTTGTTACAAGCTGAGATGATTGCTCCTGTGAGGGCAAATAGTAGAAGTAATTTTTTCATATATGGTTATCTTAGTTCAACGAAATTTCTTTTTGCCTGAAGTGATGAGGTGTTTGACTCTGCTATATCTCCGGTCCAGTGTGCAGTTATTCTGTTTGGAGTAGCGGCATCGTCGTATGCATCCAAATCGATAGTATAAGTTCCATTATCGTTTTGTGTGATGGTGAGAGTTCCGGAAGTGATAGGAGCCTGCTCCACGATAGATTCATACTGATATTTGAAATACCAGCATCCTACAGGAATATTATATTGTACACAACCGTACATATATACCATAGGTGCAGCGGTGTCAGTTCCAGTATAATTTCCTGCAATGCCTCCATTGTTTCCGGTGTATTGGGTGATAAAGTCCAAAAGGATAGTGTCTCCATTGAGGACTCCGCCCTCTTTTGACATTATATATAAGGTATAATTGTCAAATCCGCAGTTCCACCAGTCTCCTGCGTAGTCAAGTCTTGCATTGGATGAAACAAAGTTTACTTGATAATCGTCAGTCAAAGTAGAGTAGCCGTCTCCGGATACAGGGGGATTTGGGTTTTCTCTTCCGTCTTCCAATGCATATTCTTTGTTGAATTTGATTTGTTTGTCAACTCCTCCGATAGTGACATACAGGTTCAATTCACCGTTATTGACGACAAATTGTGCATTGTCGAAAGGTGTTTCTGTAACAACTCCTTTGTCGTTAACCTCTATAAGACAACTGTACTCTTTAGAAAAGGTGTATTCTGCGTATGTATTGTTGGTGTCGTATGTGTAGATACCATCGGGAATTGTGATGCTGTTAGGACTTGTAGAGACAGGTCCATAAAGGTCTATTCTATAATAATAGGAGTCGGGGATGTATTCGTCATTGCTGAATCCATTATTGGACAGGTAGAACCAATAATTGCCAACGCCCGGGGCGTATTCTTCTCCATAATATATCCCGTCAAAGTAATTCGCAATAATAAGACGTGTGTCGCTTCCTTCGCCTTCACCTGGGTCGGGAACTTCGGGACTAAATCCCTTCATACAGGATGAAAGGGCAAGGTTCAAAATGAGAAGGGT
>JAZRBT010000145.1:0-34765 GCA_045635245.1 Candidatus Coprenecus sp. | reverse complement strand
TGAAACAGATGGTGAAGAAAATAAAGTTGTCGGTCGCAGTCTGACCCCCACAATCGAAGCCCAAATCAACACTCTGTCACGACTGCTAAGTTTCACCTTTAATGAACCGGTCGGCACAGTTTCTATCACTGTCACCAACTCGTTGGGAGAAACCGTTGCATCATCACAGTGTAATACCACCATCCAGCCATTTGTGCAGCTGTTTGTTCCTGTGGCTGATGATACCTATAGCATATTGAAATTATTATAATTATATATGTATCACATCTTAAAAAATTATGATTATGAAAAAGTTTATTATTTTTATCGCATTGGCATCAATGTTCGTTGCTACATCTTGTCAAAAGAATAATACTGATACTTTGCCATCATTTGAATATACAATGTGGGAAGGAACAATTATTAGAGATATTGACGGAACTAAAGAGACAAGGAATATCCGATTGGAATTTGAGCATTTTTTAACAGAAGAGAATGATACAGGAGGATCGAACTTGAGAGTAACCACAAACTACAATGGTGAGAGTTTAACAATTGGAGCAAGATACTTTCAAGAAAAGAATGGTATCAGAATCAACAACTTCAGTTGGTGGTCAGACGAAGCAATTATGGAAAATGGCTTATACTGGATAACCGAATTTGATAAGAACAGTATCAAGATGGAATATGTAAATGGTTCTAAAACCATAACTTTGGATTTAAGAAAAGGTTCCATCTAAAATTATCTTAGCAGAAGGAGTTGTGACACGTCCCTAAGTTCACTTACTAGGAAAGCTTATATATGTAGAATGCGGGTAGTCGAGACATTCGGCTACCCGCATTTGCTGTATGTATTGAAAGGTGTTATTATTGTTGGTTGCCTCCTACAAGGACCATTTCATCTATAAGGTGTGATGCTCCAGCCACTTTGTCGATAACGAACAGTGCGTAGCGGATATCGAGTGCGATATTACGGCAGACTGTAGGGTCGAATACGATGTCACTCATTGTTCCCTCCCAGACTCTGTCGAAGTTTACACCGATCAGGTTTCCGTTGGCATCGATAACGGGGCTGCCGGAGTTTCCGCCGGTGGTGTGGTTGGTAGCGATAAATGCCACAGGTACACTTCCGTTGTATTCCCAGCGGCCATAATCTCGGGTAGCATAGATATCTCTCAGGCGTTGTGGAATGTTGTAGTCGTAGATTTCCGGATTGTCTTTCTCCATTATACCTTCAAGACTCGAAGATGGGGTGTAGTAAACACCGTCGGCAGGGCGATATCCTTTGACCTGTCCGAATGCTATGCGAAGTGTAAGGTTTGCATCGGGGTAGAAGAGTCTTTCGGTTTGGAATTCCATCAGACCTCTCATATATGTTCTATAGAGGAGATTCAACTCTTTTGTTGAGGCTGCAACCTTTTTGCTCAATTCTTTATAGATGGTGCTGAAAGCATCGTGGAATTTGACCATAACATCTTCTGCAAGTTGTTCCTCAGGGGTATTTTCCAATTTGCTCTTTTGGGTGAATGCACTCTTTGCAAACAAATCCTCAGCCATCGCAGTGATGTCAGAGTTGTATTGGGTCATCATTTCTGAGAAATACTGAGGATAGTAGCCTTTGTCCACATTTTTTACAAAGCTGTTGATCACTGCTACAAAAATTTCTTTGTCGATAGGGAGGTAGAAATCTTTGTAGAATGACTCAGCCATTGCTGCTCTGTTCTCGGGTTTTGCTTTGAGATAACTTCCTGCAAATCTTACAAGTTCCACAGAAAGAGCCGATTCGTTGAAATACTCGCTGGCAAACAGTTCGTTGCGGTAGCTCAGTATCACTGAGTCCATTTTCTCCACAAGTCCGTTGTACTGAGCTTTGTCGGCTGCCCAGGCTTTGAAGTTGTTTTCAAGTTCTTTTTTCTGATTGACTGTTCCAAGGCGTTTGATACCTTTGGCTTCTCCCTGCCATTTTTTCCAGGCATTTGCGATTCCGGCATTTTTCGATGCGTACTGAATTCTTACAGCAGGAGAATTTTCCATATATTTCTTCTGAATGTCAAGTCTTTGGGTACGAAGGTCGATTTTTGCGGGATTGGAGATATTGGCAATGTAATCTACCTCTGCAGAGAGGATATATTCGCGTGTGCTGCCGGGGAATCCATATACAAAGGTGAAATCGTTCTCCTGTACTCCGTCCAATGAAATATTGAAGAAATGTTTTGGTCTGTAAGGGACATTCTCTTCAGAATAGGGGGCAGGGTTGTTGTCCTTGTCTGCATAGATTCTGAAGATACTGAAGTCTCCTGTGTGACGGGGCCACATCCAGTTGTCGGTATCTCCTCCGAATTTACCGATTGATGAAGGGGGTGCTCCGACAAGGCGTACGTCCGGGAATACCTGATACACAAACATATAATATACATTTCCATAGAATAGAGGAAGAATGTCTGCTGCGTATGAAATACCTTCCTGTTTTACGTTCCCGATAATGGTGTTGGAGTTTTTTGCAATGAGTTCGAGTCTTTGTTCCTCGTTCATACACTGTTCATATCCGTTTAGGACTGCCTCGGTTACATCTTCCATTCTTACAAGGAATCTTACAGTGAGACCGGGGTTGGGAAGTTCCTCGCTGCGGTTCATTGCCCAGAATCCGTTGGTCAGATAGTCGTGTTCGAGAGAGCTGTGAGCCTGAATCTGGCCGTATCCGCAGTGGTGGTTGGTAATCAGAAGTCCCTCTGGAGAAATAAGCTCTCCGGTGCAACCTCTGCCAAACTGTACGATACCGTCCTTTAATGAAACTTGTTCCAATGAATACAAATCAGCGGCACTCAGTTCGAGTCCTTTGGCTTGCATCTCCTTGATTTTTGCAGAAATCTGTGAGGGAAGCCACATCCCTTCATCAGCCATTGCAGAAAATGATAATAATGCGATAGTGAAAATTGATAGAATTATTTTTTTCATAACAGTTGAAATGATTTTGCTCAAACATTGAAACTTTGAACAGTAAATTTTCAATAGTTTCGTAGCAACAAAGATAGACATTTGTTATCTTTGCCCCAATAATTTTAACAATTGTAAATAATTTTAATATAATCGGATATGAAATTCTTCATCGACACAGCAAACCTTGCACAAATTCAGGAAGCCTATGATATGGGCGTATTGGACGGAGTTACCACAAATCCTTCATTGATGGCAAAAGAGGGAATTAAAGGTAAAGAGAACCAGCTAAAACACTATGTGGATATTTGTAATATTGTTAAGGCAGATGTAAGTGCTGAAGTTATTGCTACTGATTATGAGGGAATGATTAGAGAAGGTGAAGAACTTGCTGCTTTGAATGAGCATATTGTTATCAAACTTCCTTGTACAGCTGAAGGTATCAAGGCTGTGAAGTATTTTTCTGAAAAGGGAATGAAAACAAACTGTACACTTGTTTTCTCATTGGGTCAGGCTCTTTTGGCAGCTAAAGCAGGTGCAACTTACGTTTCTCCATTCGTTGGCCGTTTGGATGATGTCTGCGAAAGTGGCGTAGGTCTTATTAAAGAGATTGTGGATGTTTATAATTATTATGGCTTTGCAACTCAGGTGCTTGCAGCATCTATCCGTCATACACGTCACATTATTGACTGTTTGAAAGTGGGTGCAGATGTCGCAACTTGTCCTCTTTCAGCAATCAAAGGTCTGTTGAACCACCCTTTGACAGACAATGGATTGAAAAAATTCCTTGAAGATTATCAGAAGATAGGATAATAGAGGTTAAAACATTACCATAAAGTCCCATTTCCGGTGTGAGTTACCAGGAATGGGACTTTTTATTGTTCCTTGATTGTATCTCGGATTCAGTCCGGTCTTAATCATTATTAGGTCAGCTATTCAAAGGAGTTTTTACTTTCCTTGGAAAGTATTTCGATCAACACCATTGTATACCAGTCCTTATCAGCAATATATGGAGGGACTTGCTCATATACCTCGACTGAAATATAATACTCATATCCGGGTTCGTAATCAAATCCCACTATCTCGGAATATAGTGGTTCCCAATTGGCATTCTCTGAGTGTCTCATATAATAATAGTAATCTTCACACTCTCCAGTGAAACCCCATCCCCTCTCAGAAGCAATATAGAAACAATCATCTCTGACGTATCTGCCATATTGACAAATGTAATTACTGTCCTTTTTGCCCGATTTCTCACAAGATGTTGTGATACAAATTGATAGTAAAGAGAAAAGAAGTAAAATAATTTTTTTCATATTATGTATAAGTTTATAGATTTTTAAGAAATAAAACTCAAGACAAATATACAAAATATAATTCTAGGTAAATAGTTATCGGACGAAATGATAAGTGATTTTATTATAAAACAAAAAGAGCGTCTCATCTGAAACGCTCTTTTATGTTGACCTACCAGGATTCGAACCTAGACAGACAGAACCAAAATCTGTAGTGCTACCGTTACACCATAGGTCAATTTTGGACTGCAAATATAGAGTTAATTTTTTATATTCCTAACATTTTTTTTAAAATTTTTAAGAAAATGAAGGAATTTTGTCTCCGAAGATGTAGAAGAGGGCTATCCAGAAGGCAAATCTCACTGCTTTCCCTATTAGCATATAGGTGGATGATTTAGTGAAGTCGACTTTGTAAAAGCCTAATCCTATGGCGAATATGTCTCCTACGAAGGGGAACCAGCTGCAAAATGCGACGAGTGCTCCGTATTTGTCTATTTTTGATTTTTGTTTGAGGAGTTTTTCTTCGGAGATTCCAAACCATTTTTCAATCCATTCCCATTTTCCGCTTCTGCCGATCCAATAGGAGGTGAGTCCTCCGCTCCAGTTGCCCAGTGTTGCTACGATAAAGGAGGCAAGGGGGTTTGCTCCAGCCAGAAGGATTCCTATAATGAGGAAGTCAGAGGAGAAGGGGATTACTGTGGCGGCAAGGAATGTCCCTACAAATAGTCCGATGAGTCCCCAGTCTTGAAGAACTTCCATTATTTTCTAAGTGATTTAAAGAAGTTTGAAACTATGTCCCCGCACTCTTTTTCCATTACCCCTTTGGTTACTTCTGTTTTGGGGTGCAGGAGTGATGGTGAGAAAAGTGAATAGCCTCTTTTTGCGTCTGCTGCCCCATATACGATTCGTCCGATTTGAGCCCAGGCGAGTGCTGCTGCACACATTGGGCAAGGCTCTACTGTGACGTATATTGTGCAGTCGTTGAGGTATTTTCCTCCGAGGAAGTTTGTGGCAGTGGTTATCGAGAGCATCTCGGCGTGGGCAGTGGTGTCTTTTAGGGTTTCTGTCAGATTGTGTGCTCTGGCGATAATTCTTCCCTGGCAGACTATCACTGCTCCTATCGGAATTTCCCCCTCCTGACCACCTTTTTGGGCTTGCAGGAGGGCTTTTCCCATATAGTATTCGTCGTTATAAACCATTAGAACAGAAGTAGAAAAATTAGTGCTCCGATTACATATCCCAACAATATGATGGGAGAGAATTTTTTCAGATAGTATCCGAAAGAGATTTTTTCCATTCCCATTACGGTGACTCCTGATGCCGAACCGATGATAAGGATGCTGCCACCTGTTACACAGCAGTAGGCAAGGAATGTCCAGAATGAGCTGTCAGCCATAAATGCACCTGTCTCTGCCAATGGATACATCCCCATAGTGGCTGCCACAAGGGCGACATTGTCCAGGAATGACGAGCAGATTCCGAGCAGGAATGCAATCATATTTTCGTTGGCAAACAGAGTGTTGAGCCCTTCAGACATAATTGTAAGAATTCCGATTGTGTCCAATGCTTTTACCGACATAAGGATTCCGAGGAAGAAAAATATTGTCGATATGTCGAGTTTTCCAAAAAGGGTGCTCACTTTGAGCTTTACTGCATTGGGGTCGTTCGAGCGGGCACTCTTGAGGTCGGTGATAATCCATAGCACTACCAGTCCGAGTAATACTCCCATAAATGGTGGCAAATCGAAACTGCTCTGCAATACAGGAACAAGTGCCAATGAGAGCAATCCGATAATCAGAAGTGTTGTCTGTAATTTGGGAGTGATGTATGTCGGAAGGGTCTCTCCCAAAGAGGTGGGTCTTTCAGTGATGTTTTCCCCTTTTTTGAACATAAAGGTACTGATGGACAGTGGCACAATCATCATTGCAAGGGCAGGCAACAGCACGTGTGATATCTGGTGTACTGCACTAACGTTTCCTCCGGTCCAAAGCAACAGTGTGGTTACATCGCCGATAGGGGACCACGAGCCTCCTGCATTGGCCGAAACAATTGTCATACAGGCATATATAAGTTTGTCTTTCTTTTCAGGAACTATTTTGTTAAGGACTGCAATCATAACAATGACTGTGGCAAGGTTACCCAAAAGGGCAGACATAAAGAATGTTATGAAAGAGAAAATCCAAAGAAGTTTTCTTTTGCTGTTGCTCTTGATCTGTCTGGTGATGACCGAGAATGAGCCGTGCGAGTCGAGAACTTCTATGATTGCCATTGATGCAAGGACAAAGAACAGTGTGGTAGCTACATCTCCCAAAGATTCGGTTATTGCCACTTCCAGAAATCTGGTAACCTGATCACTGTATGAGAGGGCTGCAAATTTTGGGAATCCTGCAATGAAATTATTGAAGAAATGGGGCGGATGTTCGGTGAAAACCCCACCTGCGCTGAGAATTGTCAGCAGCCATAGCAAAATGCACATTCCCACCGCTACAGCGGCTTTATTGATTTTAACAATGTCTTCCAATGCGATAAGAATCACTCCGATGACGAATAAAATCGCCATAATGTAAAAAACAGTCATATTATTTCTTTTAAAATTTGTTGTACCCGAAGACAAATATAATGACATTTTGTCACAAAGTATTTAGTGGCACTTATTTTGTTTATACTCCCAGCGTAAAATGATAATCAATAATTAAAATAATAAAGTTATGAACATTAGACCATTAGCAGATAGAGTGCTTGTAGAGCCAAAAGAGGCTGAAACCAGAACAGCAAGCGGTATTTTTATTCCTGACACAGCAAAAGAAAAACCTCAGCAAGGTACAGTAGTGGCAGTGGGAAATGGCAAAAAAGATGAGCCTATGGAATTGAAAGTAGGTGATGTTGTTCTATACGGCAAATATGCAGGAACTGAAATCAATGTAGATGGAAAAGACTACCTGATGATGCGCCAGTCGGATATTATGGCAATTATGTAATTGTATAAAAGGTTAAAACAGAATATATTATGGCAAAAGAGATAAAATTCAATATGGAAGCACGCAACCTTATGAAAGAGGGTGCTGATGCTTTGGCAAATGCAGTGAAAGTAACACTTGGACCCAAAGGTCGCAATGTGGTTATCGACAGAAAATTCGGAGCACCTCACGTAACCAAGGATGGTGTTTCTGTTGCAAAAGAGGTGGAACTTGAAGACCGTTTCCAAAATATGGGTGCGCAAATGGTTCGCGAAGTTGCATCAAAAACCAATGATCAGGCGGGTGACGGTACTACCACTGCTACAGTTTTGGCACAGGCGATTATCGGTGTCGGTCTTAAGAACGTGACAGCCGGTGCCAATCCTATGGATCTTAAACGCGGTATCGACAAAGCTGTCGATGCAGTGGTGGAAGATCTTAAAAAACAAACCCAGCAAATCGGTGACGACCTTGCAAAAGTTGAGCAAATCGCTACCACTTCTGCCAATAACGATGCATTCATCGGAAAACTTATTGCTGAGGCAATGGGCAAAGTGAAGAAAGAAGGTGTTATCACCGTAGAAGAGGCAAAAGGTACCCAAACTGAGGTGAAAGTGGTTGAGGGTATGCAATTTGACAGAGGTTACATCTCTCCTTATTTTATGACAAATGCCGATAAAATGGAGACTGTGATGGACAATCCAAGAATCCTTATCACTGACAAGAAAATTGCTTCAATGAAAGATCTTCTTCCTATCCTTGAACCTATTGCAAGAGAAGGAAAATCATTGTTGATTATTGCAGAAGATGTTGAGGGTGAGGCTCTTACTACATTGGTAGTGAACAGACTTCGCGGTACTTTGAAAGTGGCTGCAGTAAAAGCTCCCGGTTTTGGAGACCGCCGCAAAGAGATGTTGCAGGATATTGCAACTCTTACAGGTGGTCAGGTTATCTCTGAGGAGAGAGGATTTACCCTTGAAAGTGCTACTTTGGCAATGTTGGGTGAGGCTGACAAAGTTACCATCGACAAAGAAAACACTACTATCGTGAACGGTAAAGGTGACAAAGGTGCTATCGAGGAGAGAGTGGCTCAAATCCGTGCTCAAATCGAAAAGACCACATCTGATTACGATCGTGAGAAACTTCAGGAAAGACTTGCTAAATTGGCAGGTGGTGTGGCAGTTCTTTATGTCGGTGCCGCTTCTGAAGTGGAAATGAAAGAGAAAAAAGACAGAGTGGAAGATGCTCTTAACGCTACTCGTGCAGCAGTGGAAGAGGGTATTATCCCCGGTGGTGGTGTCGCTTTCATCCGTGCTATCGAGGCTCTTAAAGGTGTTAAAGCTGACAATGAAGATGAGCAAACCGGTATCAATATCGTTGCAAAAGCTATCGAAGCTCCTCTTCGCGCTATCGTGGAGAATGCAGGAGTTGAAGGAAGTGTAGTGGTTCAAAAAGTTAAAGAGGGAGAAGGTGACTTCGGTTACAATGCCCGCACTGACAAATATGAACATTTGTTTGCAGCAGGAGTTATCGATCCTACCAAAGTTACCCGCGTTGCTCTTCAAAATGCAGCATCAGTGGCAGGAATGTTCTTGACAACCGAGTGTGTGTTGGCAGACAAGAAAGAGGAGATGCCTGCGATGCCTGCAATGAATCCCGGAATGGGCGGAATGATGTAATATCTTAATAAAGAAAATAGTACAAGTCTTCAGGACCCGATGCTTGTTGGCATTGGGTCTTTTTTTATTTTTACTATGATAATTTTAATTAATTTTGTTGCCCTAAATTTTGTTTGTATATGAGAAAATACTTTATGATTTTGTTGGCAGCAGTGGCTGTCGGATTTGTCGCAGGATGTGCAAAGTCTTCAGAAGGTTCTGATTCAAAGATTGTTATATTGACTTTTGAAGGTGATTACTGGGATGGGTTGATAGATGATGTTCAGTATGGCGGACCTCTACTTTACGGAGATATGGAGACAGGAACTGATTATAACTGGCACGATCAGGGAAATACCGAACTTGCTTCGGAACTTTGTGAGAATTACGGCAGTACCATTTATTGGAATGGTGGCCACGCGATTTCAGATTTTGTCCATACTGACCTTGCAACCTGTGATTATACCCTTCAGTTGAGTGTCGCAAAATGTGACGAGAATGGCAATGGAGGACACAATGGCTCGAAAAACTTCTGTGTTCACAATGGATATTTGAGCGATTATGCGATTACCACAGGCTATTTCTATTTCAAAGATTCAAAGCCGAGAGTCGTGGATCACCTTTATCTTGTCAGCACTGCATATTATCAAAGTGAGGTGGCCGGTATTGTCACTTCTGCCGATTGGACTAAAATTATTGCAACAGGCTACGATGCTTCTTCAAATGTGACCGGTACTGCTGAGTTTTATATCACCAAAGATGGTGTTACCGTTACCGACTGGACCAAATGGGAACTTTCATCAGTTGGGGCAGCAGTAAAGATTACATTTAATTTTGACTCCTCGATGAAGAACGAATACGGTCTGGCAATTCCTGCCTATTTCGCGTACGATGACGTTGCGGTGGTTATGGGGAAATAAAATTAATTCTAAACTATTTTGTGTTTTTATTTTTTGTGTTATATTTGAAGTGAATAAAATATAACACCTATGTTTAATTATAATAAAATGTTATTGGTTATTATTTTGTTTGGAATAATAGCCTCTTGTGGAAATGAGGAATTACCGATCGAATCGGAAAGTTCAATTACTCAAACTAATTTTGCGTCGGAGTCTTGTTCTATAGAAAAAGCTTTCGCAAATACTGAAAGAACATTAGTGGAATTACAGAGTGGTTATGTCGTTGAGCAAATTGTCAGAAGCAATCTATCTGTTTCCAATGAATCCTCGGATACTATATATGTTATTGGGGCAGATGTTCTATTAAGTAAGGAACAAGTAGAATTGCTAAACTCACAAACTCGTTCAGCTTTGACAACTGAATTTGTTCGATTATGGCCTGGAGGAGTAGTGAGATTTAGAATTGATGAATCAATAGATAATCCAGATATATTTTATTCGGCGGTGAATCACTGGGAATCAGTGACATCCCTTGATTTTATAGAGATAAGTGGGGAATCTGGAGATTATATAGATGTAATATCTGATGATGGATGTTATTCTTATATAGGTAAAGTGGGAGGAAGACAAGCACTGTCCTTAGGAGAGGGTTGTTCAGTTGCTAATGCCATTCATGAGATAGGTCATGCTATTGGTCTATTTCATGAACACGCTAGGATGGACAGAGATTTGCATATTATTGTGCACTACAGAAATATAATACCAGAATACCGCTATGCATTTGATAAGTATTCATTAAATTATGAAGGAGATGATCATGGTCCTATTGATTTTTCTTCTGTAATGATGTACGGATCAACAGATTTTGCAATTAATTCATCTCATCCTTCTATGATGAGACTTAATGGCAGACCTATTGTTAAGCAACGCTATGTGTTATCAGATGGAGATATCTCAGGTGTTAGATATCTTTATGGTCCTTCATTTGCGAAGGTAGAAAAAGTTCCCGTAGATGTAAATGAAGAAGTGCATCCTATGTGGGATACTTATGAGGTTATATATGATGTTGTTATATCATTTTATAGCGATAAGAATTTTACTACTCCATGTGCAACAGATTCAAATAGACTATTACACATCTCTTGTGCAGAAACTACTTTAAGTGGTACTACTTCAAATATTTATCAAATCAATGTACCCCCTGGAGTAACGACATATTCATTGGGAACTACGAGACTATATGAGCGCCATGATATGGGAAATTTATCTGAGTACTATTACAAGGAGTATTCCTTAATTGGAGCAGGAATTTAGAGAATAATAATTGTAGATATTATGAAAAAGATTATTTTATTTTCGTTGGCGCTGGCCGCTTTGGTAGTGACCTCTTGCGAGAAATATCCGGGGGATGACGATATGATGGGGAAATACGTCGGTAAGGAAAGTTTTTATGTCGCCTCTCAGATGGGATATGGTTTTATGGGTGAATGTGATGATTATTTTTACTATACCCGATATTCCGAAGATGAGGCCTGGACTCCTTTTTATTCCTATATTAAGGAGTTTGACTATGAAGAAGGTTACGAGTATCATATTACTGTAAGGGTATATGAAGTTCCTTCGGGGATTATGGATATAGGAAAATATCAGTACAAACTGCATAAAATCAACTCAAAGGTCCAAACGGATTCGGATATATAGAATAAAAAACGCCCCGGAAAGCGATGCTCATAAATGAGACTCTTTTCGGGGCATTTTAGTCAGATATTTAATGTTGTTTGCCTCTTTGGGCAATAGCGAAGTGCTCAAAATACTTATCTATTAATGTGAGAGTAGAGGTATCTGATATTTCATATGCTCTACAGAAAAGTTCTCTCACTTTGCATAGTTCCTTTAGCATTGTACTTCTAAGTGGAGAATTAATCCGTCCGTATTTTATTGTTAAATCAATTAATTCAAGGGCTCGGATAAATGCGTTCTCTGCCATTGTCGGTTTTGCTTTTAGGACCCATTTAGTGGTCCGCCCAACTTCACTGCTGATATTCGCCATTTGTTCAATAAAAGGGATAGAAGTCCATCTATCTTCATTTAAATAGCTATGTGTCATACAAAATTGTCTTTACTCAGTATATTTTGCAACTCTATTTGAAGTTTATTTCAATGATGAAGTCGGCGCAGTCGGCAGGGATTTCGGGAAGTGTGATGAAGATTCCTTCTTTGTACTGTTTGTGCGCGAGTTTTTCCTTTGAATCAAATCGGTTGGCTTCTTTTACCTTTCTGTCGGTAGAGTAGGGAACATAGAGGGTTTTGCCAACTTTTGCTTTTGCAAGGTCTTCGGGGAAGATGTGCAGCCACATTTTGTTCTCTTTGTGGGTTACAACGCCCCAGCTTTGAGGAGGAACAAGGGTGCTGCGGGTAGCGTAGATGGTCTCTCCGTTGGTTTCGAGCCAGTCTCCGAGGGCGCTCAGGCGTTCAAGTGCCGCTGCAGGGATTCTTCCATCGGGTTGAGGTCCTACATTCAAAAGCAGGTTTGCGTCGCGACCTGCTGTCGATACAAGGTATTTGATGATCTGGTCAACTGATTTGTAGTCCTGGTCTTTGATTCTGTAGCCCCAGGAGCGGTTCATTGTCTGACAAGTTTCCAAAGGCAATGAACTTACTTCTCCTTCGTGCCATCCTGCTGTGTTTTCACCGGGGATGTCTCTTTCAAAAATCTGGATATTTTCACCTTCGATGGGGTTGAGGTGGTGGTTGTTTCCAATCAGACAGCCGGGTTGCAGTTCGTGGATCAAAGGGTAGATCTGGTCATATCTCCAGTAGTAGTCCACTGTGTCCTGATCGTGGTCCCAGTGTCCGTCAAACCAAATACATCCGATATCTCCATATTTTGTGAGAAGTTCTCTCAACTGACCTTTCATAAAGTCGAAATAGGTGTTTTCATCGGTCTGGGCAGGGCGACCTGTTCCAAGGCCTGTTCTTCCGCGAGGGTAGTCGAGGCGGCCCCAGTCGAGGGTAGAGTAATAGAAGTGAAGTGCTATCCCTTGTTCTTTACATTCGCGGGCAATTTCTGCAATGATGTCTTTTCCGTAGGGAGTGGAATCGACGATGTTGTAGTCAGAACATTCGGTGTCGAACATCGAGAATCCGTCGTGGTGACGGGAGGTTATACAGATATATTTTGCTCCTGCATCTTTAATCGATGAGACCCACTCTTTTGCGTTGAAGTTGATGGGATAGAAGCCATCGGCCAATTTGGGATATTCCTGATAATGAATGTCCTGGTTGTGCATTACCCATTCTCCTTGTCCGAGCATACTGTAGATTCCCCAATGGATGAAAATACCGAGTTTGTATTCTCTGAATTTTTGTTGTGAGGCTTTGATCTCTTCTGAAGGGGCATATCCGGGTTGTCCCGAAACAGGTAGAATGCTACCGAGGAGCAATAGTGCAAAAATTGTCAAAATTGTTTTTCTCATATTATCTCTGTTTTATTTATTTGACTTGTAATGTTTTTGTAATCAGTAAGATAGGTTAGTATCCCTGGGCTTTCAGTTCGAGGTGTGCCCCTTCTGGGGTGACAATAGAACATCCCTCCTGTGGGGAGCTCAGGTGACCGATGATGTCAAATTCCTGGAATTCCTTGTGGTATAATTCATATTGTGTTACTGGAATGGTGATGAGCAGTTTGTAGTCGTCTCCACCATTGATTGCCGCAGTTATCGGGTCCATATCGAGTTCTTTTGCCATTTCAAATGTTTTTGT
Source organism: Candidatus Coprenecus sp. (assembly GCA_045635245.1). Classification (GTDB taxonomy): domain Bacteria; phylum Bacteroidota; class Bacteroidia; order Bacteroidales; family UBA932; genus Coprenecus. The sequence goes on along the minus strand of JAZRBT010000145.1, from coordinate 21,281 downwards.
GGCAATAGGAATTTTCTCAAGATATATTCTTGCTCCAAATCCTGTGTCGAGGGAGAGCTGTTTGACCGCTGCTCCGAGTGAATTTGTTACAAAATATCCTTTTGCAGGGGGTGTTTCGATTTTCTGCAGGCGGGTAATGATCTGAGGGCTGAGAGAGGGGCTCAGATATTGTTCCAGGATGTACTTGTATTTGTCGAGTTTGGGCTGTGGTGGGGTAACTCCGTTTGCTGTCTGTTGGAATGCCACTTTTTCCCTTTCCAGAACGTGTAGTCCCATATATGCCGCTCCGACATTGCCCGAGAGGAGAATCAGGTCGGTGGCAGTGGAAGCGGGGGTTTTGTCAATGGTTCTTTTGAGGATTTCTCCTACGGCGTTGAAAGAGAGGACAAGTCCTTTGGGAGAGGGGACAAGATCGAGCGCGATGGCTTTTATCTTGTGCTCTTTTGCTGCTGCCACGATTCCGTTCCACAGCTGCTGGCAGTCTTCAAAGGAGAATCTGTTTGAAAGTGCCAGAGTGACATTCAGGGTAAGGGGATTTGCCACTCGGGCGTACAACTCTCCGATAAGGTTGAGGGTGAGTTTGTATCCGAGGTGCTGCAATGGATTGTAAGTCAGGTCAAAATTGATACCTTCAATGAATACTTTCTGGATAGAGGTGACTTTCCCTCTCGAGGAGAAAGGAATTGTGGTATCATTTGTGTATCCGGAACCTTCAAATAGTTTTGTGATAGCGGCAATTTTGCCGATTTGAGATATTTCTGTAGCCATAACAAGTCTGTTTAAACTACAAATTTAAGAAACTGTTTGAAATTTACCCGATGCGAATTGTTTTTAGAGAAAAAATTATATGATTTCTGATAATAAAAGTTATCTTTGTGACTTATGAGTGAAAACGCAGATATAATAAAAGAGATTAGTGAGAGTGAGTACAAGCACGGCTTTGAGACTCACCTGGAGCAGGAGTTCATTCCCAAAGGGTTGAATGAGGATATTATTAGACTTATCTCCCAGAAAAAGAATGAACCTCAATGGCTGTTGGACTTCAGATTGAAGGCTTTCAGGAAGTGGCAGACTATGAAAATGCCTACCTGGTCGCATCTGAATATTCCTGAAATTGATTTTCAAGATATAATATATTACGCCGCACCCAAAAAGAAAAGCGAGAAGAAGGAGATTGATCCTGAGTTGATGGAGACTTTCGACAAATTGGGTATTCCTCTTCACGAAAGGAATGTGCTGGCCGGAATGGCTGTCGATGCAGTCTTTGACTCGGTGTCGGTAAAGACCACCTTCAGAGAAAATCTGGCAGAGAAAGGTATTATATTTTGTTCATTTTCAGAGGCGGTAAGAGATTACCCCGATTTGGTACAAAAATATTTGGCATCGGTGGTTCCCATCGGGGATAACTACTATGCGGCACTTAACTCGGCAGTATTTTCTGACGGGTCGTTCTGTTATATCCCCAAAGGGGTTCATTGTCCTATGGAACTTTCGAGTTATTTCAGAATCAATGCCAAAGGGACAGGACAGTTCGAGAGAACCCTTATTGTGGCAGACGAAGGCTCTTATGTAAGTTATCTGGAGGGCTGTACTGCACCACAAAGAGATGAAAACCAGTTGCACGCAGCAGTCGTGGAGATAGTGGTGCTCGCCAATGCAGAGGTCAAATATTCAACTGTTCAGAACTGGTATCCCGGTGATGCAGAGGGCAAAGGTGGTATTTTCAACTTTGTGACCAAGAGAGGTATATGCAAAGGGGAAAACAGTAAACTTTTCTGGACTCAGGTGGAGACTGGTTCGGCAATCACCTGGAAGTATCCCAGCACAATCCTCAAAGGGGACAATTCGGTTTCGGAGTTCTACTCGGTGGCAGTGACCAACAATTTCCAGCAGGCCGATACCGGTACAAAGATGATTCACGCCGGTAAAAATACCCGAAGCAGAATTGTCAGCAAAGGTATTTCGGCAGGTCGCAGCGAGAACAGTTACAGAGGACTTGTAATGATTCTTCCGGGTGCGGAAAATGCCCGAAATCATACCCAATGTGACTCTTTGCTGCTCGGGGACAAATGTGGAGCACACACTTTCCCTGTTATCGAGAATCAGAATCCGACTGCCATCACCGAACACGAGGCGACCACTTCCAAAATCAGTGAGGACCAGTTGTTCTACTGTCGTCAAAGAGGTATTTCAGAAGAGAATGCCGTAGGTCTGATTATCGGAGGATATACAAAAGAGGTTATCAACAAACTTCCTATGGAGTTTGCAGTAGAGGCTCAGAAACTGCTGCAGGTGTCGTTGGAAGGCAGTGTAGGATAGTGGTATGGAGATATTCAGTATTGATTACACGATTTTTACACTTGGCGGTGTCGGAGTCAGTCTTTTGGAACTGATTGCGGTAATATTTGGTCTTACAAATGTTTATCTTGCCGGTAGAGGAAAGAGTATAAACTTCTGGTTCGGGTATATTTATGCGATACTCCTGTTTACAATGTTTATACAAAAACATCTCTACTCGAGTATGCTTCTGCAGCCGATTTCGCTTGCATTTACCATACTCGGACACTACCGATGGACTCACCCATCGAAGGATGAGCAGAACAGGAAAAAGGAACTTAAAGTTACCCTTCTTAACAATAAACAGCGCCTGATGTATGTCGGGGGCATTATCCTTTTCACAGCAGTATGGGGTATGTTTATGCAATGGATTTCGGGACAATTCCCCGATCTTTTCCCTCCGGCACGCAGACCATTCCTGGATGCTTGTGTAATGGGGGCAATGTTCGCTGCACAATACCTTTCGGCACAAAAGAAACTTGACTGCTGGGGTGCGTGGATTATCGTAAATACTACAAATATTATATTATATATATCTGCAGGACTGGTATTTATGCCTATAGTGAGCACATTGTATTGGATTAATGCAGTGCTGGGCTTTACCACCTGGAAAAAAGAAATGAAAAAGGAAAACAACAATGCTTAATATTAAAGATTTACACGCCAATATCGGCGACAAAGAGATTTTAAAGGGTATAAATCTGGAAGTCAGACCCGGTGAGGTTCACGCAATTATGGGCCCTAACGGTTCCGGAAAATCTACACTTTCTTCTGTTTTGGCAGGAAGGGATACATTTACTGTCACCTCAGGCGAGATCGAATTTGAAGGAAAAAGTATTCTGGACCTTTCTCCCGAGGAGAGATCCATCGAGGGTATTTTCCTCGGATTCCAATATCCCATTGAGATTCCCGGAGTGACCAATGTCAATTTTATGAGAACAGCAGTAAATGAGCACCGCAAGGCAAAGGGTCTCGAGCCATTGAATGCAGCCGCTTTCCTTAAGATAATGAGAGAGAAAATGGAAGTGGTGGAGATGAATCCTTCATTCTCTTCTCGTGGGGTAAATGTAGGTTTCTCCGGTGGTGAGAAGAAGAGAAATGAGATTTTCCAGATGGCTATGCTGGAGCCCAAACTTGCAATCCTCGATGAGACAGACAGCGGATTGGATGTCGATGCTTTGAGAATTGTGGCTACCGGTGTAAACAAACTGAAACGTCCCGACAATGCGACTATAGTGATTACCCACTATCAGAGATTGCTCGACTATATTGTTCCTGATATCGTTCATATTTTGTACAATGGCCGCATTATCAAAACCGCAGGAAAAGAACTCGCACTGGAGGTTGAAAAGAGAGGGTATGATTGGCTGATTAACGGATAGGTGTATGACTGAGAATAATTACATATATGCGCCATCTGAGCATCTTGCAGACAAATTCAGATGTAAGGTTCCGATGAAAGGGACCCGTCAGCTGTTTGTCATCGATGGGGGTGTTCAGGGAACAGATGCGCCACTTGCCATACGATATGGCAGGGGAGAGACACCTGGAGAGATTTTGCAGGTGATCGGGGTGAGGACCTCTTCCGGACCTAAAGAACTTAATTCGGAGAGTTCTTACCATTTTGAGCAAAGCACTCAGGGAAGACTGATTTTATGTTCCCACACTTTTGCTGAGGATCCTTTTGTTACCAATGAGAAAATCAGAATTTCTCTGGAGGCCAACTCGGCGGTAGATATAGTTTTGATGCAGAATGAGCACAATGATGCGGAGCACGTTTCTGATTTTGAGATAAATATCGAAAGAGATGCTTCATTGAGAATGGTCTTCCTCACTCTTCACGGAGGAAAGATTACAAATAATATCAAAGTGAATCTCAATGGAGAGAATGCTTCGTGTGACCTCAGCGGACTTTATATTGTGGACGGACAGCAGCAGGTGAAGAATCTCATTTCGATGAATCACAAAGTTCCCCACTGTCACAGTTCGCAGTTGTTCAAAGGAATTCTTGACGACTCTTCAGTCGCTTCATTCTCAGGTCTTATACACGTATGGCCCGATGCTCAAAAAACAGAGGCTTATCAGGAAAATCACAATCTTCTGCTAACTAAAAATGCCAAAATTTATTCTGAGCCGCAGCTTGAGATTTATGCCGATGATGTGAAGTGTTCGCACGGAGCGACAAACGGCTCTCTGGACGAGAATGAGTTGTTCTATCTCCGTTCCCGCGGAATTCCATACAAGGAAGCCCAACTGCTCCAGCAGCAAGCCTTTGCTTTTGCTGTTCTGGACAAAATCTCTACCGAGGAACTGAAAGAGAGAATGATTTCTCTGACAGAGCAACGACTTCGCGGAGAATTCTCCAAATGTAAAAATTGTTGCAAAAACTGTTGCTAAAATAGAAAGCCTCAACTTTTTCAAGGTTGAGGCTTTTGGTTATGTTTGAGCCTTTCGGGTCAGTTCATCAGATTGGCACGCCATTCATTTTGGGAGGTGTATTGCTTGTTTGCCAATGTGATTATTATCCCATCGGTTTTGAAGATGTACTCGGGATATGTTCTATCCTCAAAACTGTCATAATACTCTCCGAGGTATCTGATGCCCAATTTGCCGGTATTCTCAGTTACGGTACCTTGTCCCAGATACATATCGTAGATTGTTCCGCCATTTATGTCGTAACAGCTCCATTGTTCACTTTGGGTGGTAGGAAGTGCAGAGGTGGCAATATTCAGATTCAGAGAGGAATATTGGCTTGCCGATGTGGTGAATCCTAATTTAAGATTGTCACCATCAGGGGTGGCAGTGAAGTAATTGTAGTACAAATCGTATGATTCGATTTGGTCCTCTCCGGTATTGAATCCCAAAGGTCCATAATATGTCCCTTTAATAGTTTTGGAAGCAGAATAGATCCCTTTTGTCTTTATCTGGAACTCGATAGAATAGTTGTCACGGTAGTCGGGACTGTTTGGATTTTCGTCCATATCTGTCTCGATAATAACATAAAAATCGATTCCGTTTCCGGCTTCAAGTTGTTCTGGAATAGGGGGAACCCCCATTTCCACAGAACTAATTTCAGAGTTTATCCAAAGTCCTTGTCCCCCAAGACTCTCATCGCTGCGTCCCACAGGATAGACTCCTGAACAGATATGTTTGTTGTTCTTGCTGTTTACGGCGAGTGTTACGAACATGGGAGAACCTTGCGAATCTTCACAGAGGAAGAAAATAGAATATTGTCCAAACAGAGGAGTAACCCCATCATCTTCGGTAGGGCGAGTATGCCAAGCCTCCAGAACATTTGCAAAAACTGTATCTCCCCCCTCTTCAGATTTGATTCCAAAGCGGTCTATTGGTCCATTATAGCTCAGAAAATAGGGGAGTGTTCCTGCCATACTCTCAAGGAAACCTTCCAATTGGGCTTTCCATCCACTTTCCGAGTTGTCACTTCTGTATAGGTTGATTAAAAGTTCACCACCCGATATGGATACTTCCTGGCCGTCAAGAAACAGGTTTATCGATTCCACATCAATTACTCCCGCCCCTTTTTCTCCGATAGGGTATTCCTTGCGGGGAATATTTCCATTGAGCCCTATTTCAGTATGGAGATCATATTGCAGAATGAAACTACCTGACTCGTCAGTAATCATAAAGGTATATTTGTCGGTATTCTCACTTTCACCTGTAACCAATGTCATAGATGCATATACAGCAGAAGGAAGTTCAATGAAAGTTGCCTCTTCCAGAGTGGTAAATTCGACCATTTCACTCAATACTGTTTTCTCACCCCCTTTAGCTGCAGCAAACAATACATACTCTGTCAAAGATTCAAGATTCTCAGCTTTGCACTGAACAGTGGTGTTAGGCTCCACGGCAGTACCGTTTTCCAAAACATCTTTAGCACTAAGAGTAGCCCCTTTTGTTGCAATCTGCCATTTCACTTCTTCTGAATTGTATGAATTTATGGCAAAACTCACACTGCTTTCCGAAATAACCCCAAGGGTAACAGAGACCGTAGGGGTATTCTCCTCAAGGGTTCTCATCTGCAATGGTTCTGAGAGGATTGTACCATAAACATTTTGAGCAGCTGCATAGATTTCATATTCGGTATTGGCCTGAAGATCTTCCCAAACCAATTCAATGGTAAGATTTGTTTCAACATTTCTTCCATTTGTCAAAACCTGTTCTGCAGTAACAGATTCCCCTTTCTCCACGCAGATCCAGGCAGCTTGTTCAGCATCTGTAGTGGTCATAACACATTGTATCGAGTTCTCAGTAATCTGGGAGGGGGTAATTTCAACAGTAGGGGGATTTCCCTGCTCTTTCTTTTCGCAGGAAAGCAGAGCGGCCATCAATCCTGCGCATATCAAAATAAGTAACGAGAGTTTAACTTTCATAACAATCGTCAGTTTATGAAACAGGCTGATATTGAAAAAATCAAATACCAGCCTGTCTGTTAATATTTCAAATATTTGAATTATTTGGTTGCGTTCTCAAGGCGTTTCATCATAGCGAAGATGAAGATAGCTGAGATCAAGCATAGTGCAACAAGGATTGTCCACAAAGCCCACAATGGAAGACCGCCCCAAAGCATACCGATAACTGCTACAAGGTAGTTACCGATAGCGGTAGCAGCAAACCAGCAACCCATCATAGCACCTTTTAGTTTTGGAGGAGCTACTTTTGACACGAATGAGATACCCATAGGAGATAGGAACAACTCAGCGAATGTCAATACAAGGTAGGTCGAGATAAGTAGGTTTGGAGATGTTTTGTCCACAGCTGCGCCTGCTGCAAGTGCATCAGGAGTAGGCAATCCAAGTGAACCAACAGCCATAATCACGAAACCAAGAGCTGCGATGAACATACCGATTCCAATTTTACGAGGAGCTGAAGGCTCTTTACCTCTTTTAGCAAGTGCTCCGAATACCGCCATTGATACAGGGGTAAGGGCAACTACGAAGAAAGGATTGAATTGTTGGAATGTTTGAGGAAGTACATTTACAGGAGCATCACCAAGGGTGAAGTATCTGTAAACCACAGCAGCTGCAGCGATTACAGTAACGATAGCTGCGATTGCTTTACTTTTTGCTTTTTCTGATTGGAAGATTGCAAACAAACCGTAAACTGCAATAACGATTAGGACAAGATTCCAGATGTTGAAACCGATACGAGAGAAACCTTCAGCGAAAGACTCTGTATAGTCACGAGCAAAGAAAGTAAGTGTCAAACCGTTTTGGTGGAATGCCATCCAGAAGAAGATAACCACTGCAAATACCAACATCAAAGCTGTGATACGAGATTTGGTTTGCTCAGGAGTAAGTTCTTGAACTGCTGCCTGGTTTCCAGAAGCTGCCGCTTGTTTTGCATTGACGTCAGCGTGTTTGAACCAAGGGCGGAAGCCAAGGTAGATACCCATTGAAAGAACCAAAGATACGCAAGCTACTGCAAATCCCCAGTGGTAAGCACCATAAAGTTCTGAGATGTAAGTGTTGGCGAAAGCTGCAAGGTCTCCAGTGAAAGCTGCTTGTTGTGAAGCAAGTTCTGTAAGACGTTCTGCAACAGCGGTGTCACCTGCAAGGTATTGGTGGCAAAGTTCAGGAATTGCACCATCGTAGGTCAAACCTGCTTTACCCATAAAATACTCGGTGATCTTGGTAGCTGCTGTAGGAGCAAACATCGAACCGATGTTGATCGCCATATAGAAAAGTGAGAAAGCTGCGTCACGTTTTGATTGGTACTCTGGAGCGTCATAAAGGTTACCTACCATAACTTGAAGGTTACCTTTGAAAAGACCTGTACCAAGAGCAATCAAAAACAAAGCACCAAACATTGCGATTTTACCGTCCATACCGTTTGAAGCAGGGATAGCAAGTGCTACATAACCTGCGAACATAACGATGATACCGGTAACTACCATTTTGCCATAACCGAATTTATCGGCCAAGATACCACCAAGCAAAGGCAAGAAATAAACCAATGCAAGGAAGCCGGCAAAGATGTTAGATGTTGCGGCAGCAGAAAATCCGAATTTAGCTTGCAAGAAAAGGGTGAAGATTGCAAGCATAGTGTAGTAACCGAAGCGTTCTCCGGTGTTGGCTAATGCTAAAGCATAAAGTCCTTTAGGTTGTCCTTTAAACATTTCTTTTAATTATTTTTTTGTTAGTACTATTTCTCAGTAATTCTTTCAAGCCAACGAACCATACCCAACATAGCGAACATTGAGACAGCACAAGCTCCTACGAATACAACCCAGGTTGCCCACAATGGAATAGAGTCGTAAAGGATACCTCCGATGAACAGCAATTGGTTACCGATAGCTGTAGCGGCAAGCCAACATCCTTGCATAATACCTTGAAGGTGAGGAGGAGCTACTTTAGATACGAATGACAATCCAAGAGGACTGATGAACAATTCAGCTGTGGTCAAAATGAAATATGTTCCGACCATTACCCAAGGTGAAAGACGTTGGGCTGCTGAAAGACCACCCATTTGCTCGATCTCTGCACTTGTAGGAAGACCGGTTGAGCAAACTGTCAAGAATACGTAAGCCAAAGCTGCGATACCCATACCGATACCGATTTTCATAGGTGTAGAAGGTTCTTTGCCACGAGCGCGAAGCCATCCGAAGATACCGATGATGATAGGGGTAAGGAATACCACGAAGAATGGATTGACTGATTGGAAAATCTCTGCACCTACGATTTGTGTGAAACCAAGGTCGATTTTGATAACGTCAAGGTTGATATAGTCGCGTGCAAAGTATGTCAATGAGTAACCGTTTTGGTGGAATGAGAACCAGAAGAAGATAACCACGCCGAATACTGCGAATAGAGCGTAGATACGTTGGCGGACCTCTTTAACATCCATTTTGATCTCTTCAGAAGAAAGACCATTACCTTTTGCAGCAGCAGCTTTTTGGTTAGGGTCTGGAAGATTTTTACGGTTAACAAGGAAGATAACCAATGAAATCATCATTGCAACAATAGCTGCAGCGAATGCGTAGTGGAAACCGGTGCTGAATACATTAAGGTAGTTGTTAACGAATTCTCCGATTTGTTCAGGAGCTACAGTTGCACCACCAAGTGATTGTGAATTGGCAAGTTCCAACAGACGTGCAGAAGCAAGTTCTGTCATAGGCTCGCCGCCATTCACTGAACGTAGGTATTGGTGACAAAGTTCCGGAAGGTCTGCATTGTAAAGGAAGCCTTTAGCTTGCAACCACCAGTTTCTCACTCCGATAGCGATAAATGGAGCAAAGAAACCTCCGATGTTGATGAACATATAGAAAATTTGGAAACCTACGTCTCTCTTGTCTGAGTATTTGGGGTCATCGTAAAGCTGACCTACTACAGCCTGAAGGTTACCTTTGAAAAGACCATTACCAAATGCGATAACCAATAGTCCAAGACAGGTGATACCCAAGATTAGAGGAAGGTTTGAAACAGGGGTTTCTGTAGGGAAGGCGATTACAAGGTAACCAAGTGCCATCAATACAAGACCTGTAAGAATAGTTCCTTTGTAATTTTTGGTTTTGTCAGCGATGATACCACCGACAAGTGCCAATACGTAGATTGATGCGTAGAAGATAGAGTAGATCAATCCGGTTTGGGTCTTGTTAAGACCGAATTTTGATGAGATGAACAGAGTCAGAATCGCCATCATAATGTAGAATCCGAAGCGTTCTCCCATATTTGCCAATGCAGCGGGAATCAAACCTTTAGGTTGTCCGTTGCGGTTTGTGTAGTAAACGAATCCAGCAGCAGCCAGAAGCAATACTACCATAACTACAAATAAAATCATAAATATTAGGTTTTAAATTAGTAAATTATCTCGCAAATATACCCTTTTTTTTACATAAATCAATAATTAAGAACCTCGTTAAGTTCTACTATGTTCTTCTTAATTACATTGATTGTGGTTTGGTCACTGAGGAATACCGAGTAAAGTCCCTGCTCTTCCTGAGCCGGATCTCCAGTGTAGTCGTCACCTTTTTCCCACCACAGGTGATTCACTTTTGCACTTCCGCTCCAGGCCCAGAAGTTGCAACCTCCAAGGAATTGGCCGGTTCTGGCTTGCTCGATAAGGTATTTCATAACCCAATCGTAGTAGATGTCACGTGCTGCTGTGGGGCTCTCGGTAGAGAAGCTGAATCCGTCGCGTGGATATCCGAACTCCTCGAGGGTCAGAGGTTTGCCCACTTCTGATGCCAATGACAAGTGCTCTTCAATATACTTTTGGGTAGCGGCAATACCTTGCTCGATATCGTTCATTGGTTCAGATTCCTCTTTTGAAACCCATCTCCAGGTGTGAGGCCAGATATGGATATTCATATAATCGATTTGTTCCAATGCTCCCAATTCTTTCCACAATTGGATATCCACCTGACAGCCATATTTGCCTTCACTTCCGATAGAGACCAGATGGTTGGGGTCGATGGATTTTATCAAAGAGGCACTTTGTGCAATCCATTGTGCAAAAAGTTCTTTGTTATCTTTGCCGAAGGGGCGTGGCTCGTTTGCTATCTGCCAGCTGAAAATGGCAGGATCCTCTTTGTAAGGTTTTCCTGTAATGGTGTTTGTGCGTGAAACGATATTTTGGATGTGGTTGAAATAGAGTGCTTTGGCAGTGTCTGACTTCATATAGTTTCCTACGAAAGTCTCGAAATTGCTGTATCCGTCAATTCTTGGGATAGGGGCTTTGCCATAGCCTGCCCAGGTGAGATATTGCGAATATCCGCCGCTCCATTCCCACGAGTTGTTAAGATAGAGGACAGCCTGCATATCCCGTTTGCCCATTTCCACCAAAAGGTAGTCCAGTCCTCTTAGCAGTGTGTCGTTATAGATACCGGGTTCGGTTTGGAGCATAGGCTCCACTTTGCAGGGTAGAGAAGTGTCTCCGTCGGCTCCTACAAGGATTCTAAGGTTTTCTATTCCAAGAGCTTTAAGGCTGTCGAGCTCTCTGCAAAGGCGTTCTCTGTTACCACCTTCCCCTTCAGAACCGAGGATGGTGGCATACCACATATTGGTTCCGATGAAATAATAAGGTTTGCCGTTTTTGACAAACTGACCATCTTTTACTGTGATTATTTCTGAGGTACTATTGCAGCAGGCTGCTGTCATCACTGTTACAATGAACAGAAATAGCGATTTGAAAATTCTCATATTTGGAAATTTTTAGATTTATTTTTTTCTCAACTTTTTATACCACAATCTGATTCTGTATGTTCCGGTCCAGAATTTTGAGATGAATCTCCACCATTTAGATGTGGCAATAAACTCTTTTCCACCCTTGTATGTCCCAAAAACTGCAACACCCAAGACATCTGAAACAGTGGCTCTTTCATATACTCCGAAACATCCGTCACCTCTTAAAAGCAGCAGTGTTCCCCAGATGTGGACCACTCTCATAAGTCTGTAAGTACCTGTAAATCTGTATTTGAACAAAACAATATCTCTTCTGCGGATGGTCATTCTGTTCTCTGCAGCAGAGGTGTTTCTCTTTTTTCTTCTGGAAACTTTATTGTGCCTGTCAATGATTGTCTCCTGATCCTCAGTCACTACATCGCCTTTTTTTATAGGAGCAAGTACCAGATAATCTTCTCCCAATGAGAAGAAGGGAAGCATACTGGTTCCTCTGACAATACATTTTGCAAAGCTGCCATTGGACAGTTCTTTGGCAACATCCTCATACTCTTCGAAATAGATAGGTTCGTCAACTCTCTCTTTCATAATCTTTTTACCGTTAGAAATCTTGCAAAGATAAGAATTCCAAAATATAATTATAAATTTGTAGGAATTATCTAATATTAATAAACAACGATTATGAAGAGAACCTCTGTAAAATTTCTCCTTTTGATGGCAATTCTGGCTCTTGGTGCAGCAGATGCTTTGGGACAGAAGAAACCATTGGATCACTCGGTGTATGACTCTTGGGAGAGGGTAGCGGGAGTGAGTGTCCCTTATAATGGCAAATATGTATTTTATTCAATATCTCCCCAACAAGGGGACGCTGTTTTGTATCTATATGATACTCAGACCAAAAAGACTCTATCGATAGAGAGGGCTTCTCGTCCTGCAATAAGTCGTGACGGTTCGTCGCTGGTGGCTCTGGTCTCTCCATTTTATCAGCAGACCCGTCAGGCGAAGATAGATAAGAAGAAGGCTCCCGATGCCCCTGTGGATACCCTTGCGGTAATGAATCTGCACAGCGGCAATATTGAAAAATATCCTGCGGTGGAAGATTTTCAGTATGGAAAAGATTTGAAAGAGTTTGTGGCATTCAGAAAAGAGCAGCTTACCAAATCGGACAAAGATGCAAGAGATTTGCTCGTGCTCAATCTCAGAAACAACACTGTCGATACCTTGAAAAGGAGTGTTTCGTACAGATTTTCTGATGATGGAACAAAGTTGGTTTATACCACAAAACCTGACAAAAAAGATTCTTTGGGCAAAAAGGAGATCCATATTTACGACCCATTTTCAAAAGAGGATCACATAATTTTCCGTTGTGACCCGAAATTGGAATTCTCCCTCCCCGTTTTCAACGAGCAGAGTTCGGCAGTGGCTTTCTATGCACAACCCGATACTGCAAAGGAGAATAAGGATTTCCGCTATATCTATTATGCCCAATTGAACGGAAAAGATACAGCAGAGGTTTTGGTTACCAACGGAATGAATGGTATTCCCGAAGGAGTGATGATTTCTCCTAAAGGAACTCTGAGATTTGCTGAGGATAACACTTTCCTTGCATTTGGATTGAAAGAGATTCCCGAAAAGGAAGATGAGTCGGTTCCCGATTTTGAAAAAGTGAAATTGGATGTTTGGGTGTGGGATGCAGATTATACCCCTGTGACCAAAAAATATAGCAAGGCAAGATTTGACAGAATGACCTATTCTGCTCTGTATTATTTTGATAATCAGCAGCAAGTAGTGGTTCTTGCCGATGAGAATGTTCCAAATGTTGGTATCGATACAGAAAATAATCCCGAATACACTTTGGCAATAAGTGACAAAAATTATCGTATCGAGCAGCAGTGGGATGCTGTCTCGAAATATGATTTGTATAAAGTCAATATGAGAAATGGGGAGAAAGAACTTCTCAGGGAGCAGGTAAGATATTCCGGCTTCAACTCTTCTCCCGATGGAAATTATATGACTTACTACAATGTGGCTGACACCACCTGGTATTTGTATGATGTGGCAGCAGGAAATACTCGTGACCTGACTTCGGAAATAGATGATATTTTCTGGGACGACGAGGAGGATATGCCTGTTCTACCTTATCCTGCAGGTGGAGTAAGATGGTATGAAGATGGAACCCATTTCGTCATTCGTGCAAAATATGATTTGTGGCTCTTCGATGTGAAAGGGGAAAACAAACCTGTATGTCTGACTGAGGGATTGGGTAAGGAGAACAAGATAAGATTCAATCTCAGCACCCAGTTACTTTACGATACCAGAAAGGAGAATCGCTCGGGTAGTGTTACAGAGGGTACTGTCCTGGCTGACAAACCGCTTATTATTACAGGATTCAATGCTGTTACAAAATATAGCAGCATATATATTAAGGATTTGACTGCCAGAAAGCCTAAAATGAAGAAGCTGGTGGAAGGTCCATACACTTACAGCCTTCTTGGAGAGGTGGTTTCATACGAATATCCGGGAATCGAGAATGAGTCAAAGGTAAGACGCCGTCCTCGCAGAGAGATCTCCATCCCTGCATTTGTCTATACAAAAGGTAACTTTGAGAATCCTTACGATCTGTATGTGACATACGACCTTTTCCGTACAGAACAGAAAATCACCGATATCAATCCTCAGCAGCAGGATTACAATTGGGGAACAGTGGAGATGGTTTATTGGAAAACCGAAGATGGAATCAATGCTGAAGGTTTGCTTTACAAACCCGAAGATTTCGACCCTGCAAAGAAATATCCTGTGTTGGTTTATTTCTATGACAGAGATTCTGACGGACTGTATACCTACAAGACTCCTGCTCCGAGCCGCTCAATTATAAATATCCCATACTGTGTAAGTAACGGCTATATTGTATTTGTTCCAAATATCTATTACACAGATGGTCATCCCGGTCAGAGCGCAATGCGTTCGATAATGCCGGGAGTAGATATGTTGTGCCAGAATTCTTGGGTGGACAGTGAGAAGATGGCTCTTCAGGGGCAGAGCTGGGGAGGTTATCAGACAGCTTATATGATTACCCAAACCGACCGTTTTGCAGCAGCAGGAGCCGGTGCTCCGGTTTCCAATATGACAAGTGCATACGGTGGTATCCGTTGGGAATCAGGCCGCTCGCGCCAGTCTCAATACGAACATACCCAGAGTCGTATCGGTAAAGATTTGTGGGAAGGTTTTGACCTTTATATAGAGAATTCACCTGTCTTCTTTGTTCCAAATGTCCGAACCCCTGTGCTGATTATGCACAATGACAATGACGGAGCGGTTCCCTGGTATCAGGGTATAGAATTCTTTATGGCTTTGCGCCGTTGTGGAAAACCTGCCTGGATGCTCCAATATAATGGTGAGGCACACAATCTGGTACATCGCCACAACTGTATGGACTATAGTGTGAAACTGATGGAGTTCTTTGACCATTATTTGAAAGGTGCTCCCAAACCAGCCTGGATGGAATAATTAATTAACGATTTGAATATGAGATATTTATTTTTATTAACAAGTTTGCTTGCAATGACAAGTTGTATATCGGCTCCAAAAGAGCAGCCCGCTTCGATTATCGAGAAAGAGAACTTGGTGGTGGATAACGGACAATTCACCCCCGAACTGTTGCTTCAGTTGGGAAGAGTTTCCGACCCACAGCTTTCTCCTGACGGATCGAAACTTCTTTATGGTGTGACCTACACCAGCATAAAAGAGAACAGAAGTGTAAGACAACTCTATGTTGTGAATACAGATGGTTCTGACAATAAGGTTATTACCCATTTTTCAAAAAGTGCATCAAATGCCCGTTGGTATGGTGACGGTTCCACAATCCTGTTTATTCAGGGGGGACAGATTTATCAGATGAACAGCGATGGTTCAGCTATCAGACAGGTCAGTGATATCCCCGGAGGTATTTCGGAATTCAAACTTTCTCCCGACCAGACAAAGGTTATGTATGTTTCCAATGTGAAATATGCAACCAAACCTACTGACATTTATCCCGATTTGGACAAATCTTCCGGTAGAGAAATCAGCGATTTGATGTATCGTCACTGGGACTGTTTCGTAGAGGAGATTCCTCATACTTTTGTTTCAGATGTGGTAGCCCAAAACGGAAAACTTTCGGTGAAACCCGGAAAAGATATAATTGAGGGAACAATGTATGAACTTCCTACATTGCCTTTGAGCGGTATCGAGCAATTGAGTTGGAGTCCTGACGGAAAATATATCGCTTATGCCTGCCGCAAGGTGACAGGTAAAGAGTATGCTTTCTCGACCGATACCGATATCTATCTTTACGATGTGGAGAAAGGTACCTGTGAAGACCTTACCGATGGAATGAATGGTTATGATACCGATCCCGTTTTCTCTCCTGATGGAAAATATATCGCTTGGATAAGTATGGAGAGAGCCGGTTTTGAGGCTGATAAACAGCGTCTTTTCATTGTTGATGTAGAGACAAGAGTGAAAAAGGAATTGTCAGCCAACTATAAATACAATGTGACAAATCCAGTTTGGAAATCTACCTCTGACGGAATCTATTTCTGCTCACTTGTAAATGCGCTGCAAGGTATTTTTGTAACCGACCTTACCGGAAACATTACCCGTATCACCCCTGATGACTGCTGGTATGATTTCGAGGGAGTTATAGAATTGGGTAACGACAAACTTCTTACCTGCAACCACTCTATGAGCCGTCCTAACGAGATTGTGGAGATTTCACTTGCCGATGGTTCTTTCAGACAAATTACCCACGAGAATGATGATATTCTTGCACAATTGAAACAGGAGACCTACGAACAGAGATGGATCACTACCACCGACGGCAAGAAGATGCACGTATGGGTGGTATTCCCTCCCGAATTCGACCCTGCGAAGAAATATCCTGCAATGCTTTTCTGCACAGGTGGCCCTCAGGGTACTCTAAGTCAGGGCTGGTCAACCCGTTGGAGTTACAAACTTATGGCAGCCAACGGATATATCGTGGTGTTGCCTAACCGTCGCGGAACTACCGCTTTCGGTCAGGAGTGGTGCGACCAGATTTCAGGTGATTATCCCGGACAAAATATGCAGGACTATATGTCTGCTGCAAAAAATATCAAAGCAGAGCCATACGTAGGTAAAATCGGTGCTTCGGGTGCAAGTTACGGAGGATACTCTATCTACAACCTTGCAGGAACCCACAATGGTTTCTTCGATGCATTCCTTTCTCACGCAGGTATTTTCAACCAGGAGCAGATGTATATGATGACCGAAGAGTTGTGGTTCCCCACTTGGGACAATGGCGGTGCTCCCTGGGATAACAATCCTGTAGCGAAACGCCACTATGCCGAATCTCCCCATAAGAAAGTGACAAAATGGGATACCCCCATTATGGTTACTCACGGAGAGATGGACTATAGAGTTCCCGTAGAACAAGGTATGGCTGCATTCAATGCGGCTCAGATGATGGGAGTTCCTTCCAGAATGTTGTTGTTCCCTGAGGAAAATCACTGGATTCTAAGACCCCAAAACTCTGTTCACTGGCACAGATCGTTCTACGATTGGTTTGACAAGTGGTTGAAATAACATCTTCTGCGGGCGAAGATTTCAGTAGGATAACTTCCGAAGAGTCTTATCGCTGCAGTATTTGTTTCAAGTTGGGGATTGGCTACAAGGGTTGTAAAGCCCATATCAATGTAATTTGAGTGAAGGTGGTCAAAAATTATAGCGTTCAATCCCTTATTCTGATATTCAGGAATTACCCCTATTAGATAGCACTCAACGGTATCATTACTTTTGAGTGCTTTTAATATATGGTACCATCCGAAGGGGAAGAGTCTTCCTTTTGCTTTTTGGAATGCTTTGGATAGTGAGGGCATTGTGATGGCAAATCCCACGATTCTCTCAGAGGCATCCTCTATCATACAAATCAGATCTTTGTTAATCAGGGGAATGTATTGTGCGATATAGTTATCTATCTGTTTCTCATTGAGTTTGGTAAACTCGTGAAGTACAGAATAGGCTTCGTTGAGGACTCCGAAAAGTTGTTTTGCCTTTATCTTCAGCTCTTTAGTGCTTTTGGGTTTGTAGATTGACAGACCATATTTTTCGAGGAGGATATTTTTGAACTGAGTGAATTTTGGATTTCTCTCTTTGGGAAGATCCAGTCTCATCTGAATCCACTCGACATCTTTGCTGTAGCCCAAAGCCTCAAGGTGGTCTTTGTAGTATGGGTAGTTATAGATGGTGGTTATCGACTGGAGTTGGTCAAAACCTTCTGTAAGAAGTCCCTCTTTGTCCATATCGGTGAATCCCCAGGGACCGCTGATTCTGTTCAATCCGTTCTCACGACCCCATTGTCCCACAGCTCCGAGGAGCGCTTTGGTGACATTTATATCATCTATTACATCAAACCATCCGAATCGGATATTTTGCTGGTTCCAGTCTCTGTTGGCGTGGTGGTTGATGATTGCAGCGACTCTGCCGACTATCTCGCCTCCTTTGTATGCAAGAAAATATCTGGCATCGCAGTGGGCAAAAGCGGGATTGGTTTTGCTGAGGGTTGCAATTTCGTCCATATCCAATGCAGGAATATACATTGGATCGTTTTTATATAGAGTGTGTGGAAATCGGATAAATTTCTTCAAGTCCTTCTTGGTTTGGACTTCTTTGATAGTAATCTTCATTTGGTTTTGGTTTTCAAGGTTACTTTTGTACTAATCGTGGCAAAAGTAGAAGATAATTTTGAAAATATCCCTATCTTTGAAGGAAAATCATTTTTCTGCCGATATGTTGTTAGATAAAATATTGCTGTTTCCATATTATGCCGTTCTGGCTTGCAGACACGCTCTGTATAATTGTGGAATACTGAAATCGACCAAATATTCCATTCCTACAATTGTAGTCGGAAACATTACTGTCGGTGGGACAGGGAAGACTCCTATGGTGGAACTTTTGATAAGAATGTTTCAGGGAGAATGTCGTATTGCTGTCATCTCGAGAGGTTACAAGAGAAAATCAAAAGGGCTGAGAGAAGTTCTTGTCCAGGATAATTATAAAGAGACGGGAGATGAGCCTTTGCAGATAAAGAAAAAGTTTCCGAATGTAAGAGTGTATGTGGATGGAAACAGGGGCAGGGCTATCTCATTTTTGGAACAATTGCCTGAGGAGGAGCGTCCCGATCTGATTCTTCTGGATGATGCTTTCCAGCATCGCAAGGTCAAGGGGGACTGCTCGATAGTTCTGATAGACAGTTCCCGTCCGACATATTCCGATTATTTGCTGCCGATGGGAAATCTTCGCGATTTGCCCCGAAGGGTCAAGGCTGCCGATATTGTGGTGGTGACAAAGATTCAGGGCGATCTCGATTATGGCACCCGTGAGCAGTGGCGTACAAAGTTGGGGCTCTACCAGAATGTTCCATTGCATTTCTCCAAGATAAGTTATCTCAAACCTGTTCCCCTTTTCCCGGAACAATGTGATGCCAGATATGCTTATGCCAAGAATGCGGTTCTGTTTTCTGGAATTGCCAACGACAGGCAGATAAAAATGGAATTGGGATGGAGGTATATCATTAATGAATCGTTGAAATTTGCCGATCATCACAATTTCTCCAAGTCAGATATAAAATCCATTGCCCGACTTGCCAAGAGAAATGGCACTTCGATAGTGATTACCACCGAGAAAGATGCTCAGCGTCTGGCAAAAAGGGAAGATTTGCCGACAATCCTCAAAGAGAGATTGTTTTATATTCCTATTATCTCGGAGATTATTCCCGAGGCGGCTTCTGTCCGTTGCATAGAGGAGGAGTTGGGTGAAATAGGAATGCAGGAGTTAAAGGAAAGTATTGTTAAATATATAAATATCAGTTAGTTCAGTATGGCTTGTTTTGTAATTGAAGGGGGACACAAACTCTCGGGGGAGATTTATCCTCAGGGTGCAAAAAATGAGGCTTTGCAAATTCTTTGTGCGACATTGCTTACCCGGGAGAGGGTTGTGGTGAAGAATGTGCCGAACATTTTGGATATAAATAACCTGATTGCTCTGTTGAGGGATTTGGGTGTTGAGGTAGAAAAACTCGGTGAGGGAGAATACTCCTTCAAGGCCGAAAAGATAGATTTTGAATTTGTAAAGAGTCCCGAATTTCTAAAGAAAAATGCTGCATTGAGGGGCTCGATTATGCTCGTGGGTCCTATGTTGGCACGTTTCGGATATGCCCGCACCTCCAAACCCGGGGGAGATAAAATCGGCAGAAGGAAACTCGATACTCATTTTGACGGAATGATAAAACTCGGAGCGGAGTTTGTCTATAATAAAGAGAATTCGACTTTTGAGCTGACAGCCCAAAGGCTTAAAGGGGTTTCAATGCTTCTGGACGAGGCTTCTGTTACAGGTACTGCGAATATTGTGATGTCTGCGGTGCTGGCTCAGGGCAGGACAGTGATTTACAATGCAGCCTGCGAACCATATCTTCAGCAACTTTGTAAAATGTTGAACAGTATGGGGGCAAAGATTACAGGTATCGGCTCGAATCTGCTGACTATAGACGGAGTAGATTCTCTTGGTGGAACTGAGCATACCATTCTTCCAGATATGATCGAAGTGGGAAGTTTTATAGGAATGGCTGCTATGACCCAAAGTGCGATTACCATTAAGAATGTTTCGTATGAAAATTTGGGAATCATTCCTGAAAGTTTCCGCCGTCTGGGTATAAATCTGGAGCAAAGAGGAGATGACATCTATGTCCCTGCACAGCAGGAATATCCTATCGATACATTCCTCGACGGTTCAATAATGACAGTGGCAGATGCTCCCTGGCCGGGACTTACTCCCGACCTGTTGAGTGTGATGCTGGTGGTGGCTACTCAGTCCAAAGGTACAGTCCTCATTCATCAGAAGATGTTTGAAAGCCGTCTGTTCTTTGTGGACAAACTTATAGATATGGGTGCCCAAATCATTTTGTGTGACCCTCACAGGGCAGTGGTTGTAGGTCATAACCACGCACGCAATCTCAAAGGTAAAGAGATGACTTCGCCCGATATCAGAGCCGGAATTGCAATGCTCATAGCGGCAATGGGAGCTGACGGAATCAGCAAAATCCACAATATAGAGCAGATAGACAGAGGTTATCAGAATATCGAGGGTCGTCTGAATGCTCTCGGCGCGAGAATCACCAGAGTGGACCAATAGTCTAATTATTTTGAGATGAACGGATTGTCAATACATAGAGCCTACTCGTTGCTTCAGCATAACACCTTCGGAATAGATGTCTGTGCAGACTATTTTGCCGAGTATCATTCGCTGGAGCAGTTAAGGGCAATTCATCAGATGAGACTTCGTGGGGAGTTTCCCGAGAAATTTCTTTTCATCGGTGGGGGAAGCAATCTCCTTTTTACCGAAGATTTCAAAGGGGTGGTGCTCCATAGTGCGATAGATACTTTTGAGATACTTTCAGAGGACGATGCGACAGTGAGAGTCAAGGTGGGTACAGGATGGAACTGGGATAATTTCGTGGCTGAATGTGTGGCAAAAGGATGGTGGGGAGTGGAGAATCTTTCTTATATCCCGGGAGAGGTGGGAAGTTCGGCAGTTCAGAATATCGGTGCATACGGGGTGGAGGTGAAGGATGTCATCGAAAAGGTGGAAGTGTTTGATTTTGAGAGTGGAGAGTTGTCTGAATTGTCAAATGCAGAGTGCTGTTATGGTTATAGGGATAGTGTTTTCAAGCGTTCTGATTATAAAAAGTATATAGTTACAGCGGTGGTTTTTCTATTGAAGAAAAATGGTTCTCCC
>JAZRBT010000144.1:0-3486 GCA_045635245.1 Candidatus Coprenecus sp. | reverse complement strand
TAGCTAACCAAGCTGTACCATCCCGTTGATTCATATCTGCTTTGTAGAAACCATACTCGCCATCAACCTTACCAAGAACATAAGCCTCCTCGCTAATATAAGAGTTAGCCATTGTACCCTCAAGCAAGTTGCCTGTAACCTCTGTTACTTCACCACTATAATAATTATCGTAAGTAGCTTCAATGCGACCACCCTTAAGAATTACACCAGTGCTTGCAGGAACTGCATTGTAAATCTGAGTCAATGTCACATAACCAGCATTTGCAGCTGTTACAATGTATGCCTCAACTCCCTCTGGAATAGCAACAGGGATAGCCGCATAGAATGAAGACCAAGTTTCAGCAACAGGCTCTTCCTCCTCTTCAACCCAAGTAATCTCAATTGAGTTCAAATACATAGCACCAGAACCAGAGCGCAAGCCGATATACTCATAATCACCATCAATCACAAACTCTAATGTTCCGAATGGAATTACTGCCAACTTATCACCATCTGTTTCCGCATTGTACAAGTCTGTAGGAGATGAATATGCCGTATTGCTACCATAAACCCATAGTTCTCTTTCTGCAGCAGTATTACTATTCCAATCAATTGAAATCTTTTTTACCTTACCACCAGATACAGTTGTTACAATACCTGAATTACTATTGTTTGATCGCAACTGAATAGCATCGTTACCACCAGCAGACTGACCAGCATAAACCGCTGATGAATTAGATGTTTTGTCCTCCCAAGCAGAGTATTGAGTATCTTCAACACCTGTAAATTCGCGATTCAAAACGTCTATAATTCCGCCCTCAATAACTGTAAGTTTCGTAAATTTAGCCTCAACAACCTCGCTGTTGTTCCAACCATCCTTAACAGCAACAGCTTTTATAGTTGTTGTCTCTGTGATTTCAATCTCAGCAGCATAGAGCAGACCATTTTCAACAGGGTCAGAGCCATCGAGTGTGTAATAGATTTCAGCATTCTCGGTCTCTGTCGCTATTGTCACAAAAAGACTCTCGCCTTCATTAAACCTATCTGAAACGGCAGCAATCACTGGATTTGCAACTGTTCCAACTACAGGAGCGCCTGTATCTTCATATGTCACCTCAATTCCAGCAATTCTTCTGTTACCACTTGAACCATCAATGGTAAACACAACCTCCTTGGCAGAACCAGTCCAAGTTCCATTTCTGTATGTTGCAGGTTCTGTTGTTATAGCATTAGAACCATCATCAGAACCAAATGTCAAAACAATTTTTGTTATATTACCAGCATTTGATGCAATGGTAAAATTATTACCACCATAACAACGGATAGCAGAACCTGTTGTGTAATACTTAGGAGGATTGCTATTAGTACCTTTGTCAAAAGTCGCAGTTATATAATCACCAATATTTACAGTTGTAACTGCTGCACCATTTGAATATCCGTTTGCAGAAGCAGTAAAAGTTACAGTGTTGCTTTCACCCTCAGCAGGAGGTGTAACAGGCTCGTTCTTTGTATATGTTGCAGAAACAACACCACTTGAAAGCTCATCCTTAACAGCCTTTGCATAAACAGTAGTAGTCTCTGTAATTTCTACAGATGTACCGGCCACCCAGTTCGACTCACTATTCAGTGAATAGTACGCAGTTGCACCTTCTGCGATATTTGTAATCTCAACAGTCATTGAGCCGTCGAAGTTGCAAGATTCAGGGAGGGTTGGAGCAGCAGGAGGTGTTACCACTGGCTCACCACCGGCAGCCGCTTTGTAGATATTAATTTTTGTAATCTGCGCATTATGGTTGCTTTCTACCTTTATAGAATAAACAGTTCCTGCAGCCTGATTAGCCACTGGAATTTCATAAGTATTAGTGTCTACAGCACCAGTAAATTGAGTCAACTGTGTATCACCAGCATATAAACCCTCTTTCACAGCAGCAGATGCGCCGTTTCGTCCAACAATCTCAATTCTTGAAACTGCAAAATCAAAAACAGGAAGAGTCAAAGTCGCTCCATTTTTACCAAATAGCAAATATTTTTGAGCATTATAATTATAACCAGCAGGAGCCTCCAATGTAATAGAATACCCTTCACTGTTAGTAAATGTTTGCTTTGCGGTCTGTCTGGATGCAGGAAAGCCCCAGTCATTTGTAGTAAAATCAAGTACTACCTCCTGCGCCTGTACTCCCGCAAATGCAAAGAGCACGGCAAAAATTGAAAGTAAAAATTTTTTCATAATAATTTGTTTTTATTTTGTTTGTTTTGTGATTTTCTTATCATCTCCCCTCCGGCTTCAAAAGCAAGTTTTGAAGCCACCTCCCCTCGGCAACAAGTGGAGGAGCTTCTGTCCTAAAGGTTCCACTGTGTATTGCTGAGGTTTGAATAAATAATTTAGTCAACCTCAGAGCCAAGGTCACAATAAGCCGCTGCAAAGATACCGCTTTAATCTTTATTAACCAAACTTTTACACACAAATATACCCCCTCAAAATTTCTACAAAACGCCTAAAAATCAGGGACAAAAGCAATGTATTGACGAATGAACGCAACAGAAATATCCCTTAGTGCCCAAAGGGGCAACAAGGGCAAAAATGCCTAAAAGGCCGTTCAGTTGCCCCGATGGGCCACGCTTGCCTGATGGCAAGCGCAAGGCTGATGCCGGCGCAAAGGAATTTTATAACGCCCCAAAAGGGCAGAAAAGGGCCAAAAGGAGAAAACTCCTCCCCTCTTTGAGGTGGAGGTAGCACGAAGTGTCGGAGGGAAGCTTTGCTTGCATTTGTGTCAGCCTTGCCCTTTTTGGCCTTACCACAAGAAACAGCAAAAATTCACTATTGTCAATAAATTGATTTTCGACACTTTAAACAGCGCCAAAACAAAACTGCTGTTTTCAAACAGCAGTTTTTATATAAAAGTTTTAAAAATAATTCTTTACAGCAAACTCGTACTGTTCAATGAAGATTTGTTTAAACGCTGCAATATTATTCTGCTCATAGAACATCAACATCGCTTTCTTGTAATCGATAGAGTCTACAGTACGGAAAGAGATTGGGCAATAGCCCCAAGCCATAAGAATTGCATTACTACTTATTCTTGCTGTTCGTTTATTCCCGTCAGTGAATGGCTGTATATATGACAACAAGACCAGTGCAAGCAATGCCTTCTCAAAAACATCTTCCTTAGCATTGATTAATCGACAAGTTTCCTCTAATGCTTCACGAATCTGGAATTCGTTGTCAAGAGGACGATAATTTGTACCGGTTATACCTACACGCCTCTTACGGATACCACTACCAACACCCAACTCTTTCGTCAAGAGGCTATGAATATCCTCAATTCTCCTTACAGACACTTCTTTAAGATAATCGGGACTATCAAGGATGAAATCCAAAGCATCTTTGTGATTCAACAGCATCACAGCCTCTTCTTTTGTCTTTCCTTGAGCGGTTTCTTTCTCTTTCAACAACCGTTCAGTTTCAAGAAGAGAGTATGTATTACCCTCAATCTGAGAAGACTTCCA
>JAZRBT010000143.1:0-8301 GCA_045635245.1 Candidatus Coprenecus sp. | reverse complement strand
CCCATTAACACTGACCCATTTCCATTTACACATATCAATAAGTTCCTGAAAATCAGATTTAGTAGGTATTCTCCAACCCGATCCTAATATTTTCCTCGCCGCATCATATTTCAAATCCCCGGAGAAATCTGAAATACTCTTACCAAATGTCAAACAATTGCTCTGCCTATAGTCACTCTTTTTCGATGTCTCACCCCAAGCAAAATAGTCCCCTAATTCCTCAGGAGAACTTGCACCAATATTACAAGTTGCCCATTTAAGACCACTCGGCAATCCCAAATCGACATATCCTGGACCATTCCCGGAAGAGTTTGCCTGAGAGCCACCTCCCACAATGGCATTATTACTTTGGGAAGCAATTTTCTCCAATACAATATTTTCCTCAAGACCCTCACCCTCTTTCACTACAACAGTTTTTGTCTTGGTGGTATAATTACTATGTGAAATTTCAATAGTATGAGCCCCAATCAGCAAATTATCCAAAACCAAAGGGGTCACTCCCAAATACTTGCCATCAATTTGGACAGCAGCCCCTAAAGGGGTAGAAGCAAGAATCAAAGTTCCCACAATAGGTACCGGAGAGTCAAGCTGGAACTTGTACTTATCCCCATCTTTAACCTCAATAATTCGTGTCGTGGTTTTATGATTTGCCAACCTGCACTCCACAGTATAATTTCCAGGATTCAAAGCACCACTCCAGGAAGATTTTCCAACACTCTGACCATCGATAAAAATATCAACTCCGGAAGATGTTACCAATTCCACCTCTGCATAATTTGCCCTGAGCACAACATCTTCTACAAACACCTCATTTGGGGTCTTCAAAGAAATATAACCCTCCGACGGATGATAGTAATCAGCCACAATCTTATATGTATAAACACCCATTTCCAAATATTTTACAGCCGATCCACTATCATCAGTAATTCCAAACAAACCCTCCTTTCCCGACGCATTGGTATACATAATCGCAATACCGCTTTTGGCGGGAGTTATCTTAAACTGAAGCATTGCCTTTCCAACAGCCTCCCTCTTAACCGAAATCTTCATCCGATATACAGCCCCCGCCTCCAAAGTATATCCGAGATTAAAACGATGAACAGTCTTATACCCTTGACGACTCACACTCACCTGCTTGGCATTCTTCTGTACATAAACCCATAGCTCCCCATCCACCACCTTTACAATCGATTTAAGCATCCCAAAATCAAAACGATAATCCGACAACTTATCCTCAGGATCATCACTGCTGACCTTCACAATAGAGTACAAATACCCACTCCCATCGACCATCTTAGTCGTATCTCCACGACCAGACAAATCAAACGGATCCTGAACAAACTCTGCAATCGAAAAAACTTTTTCTGATTGAGCAGAGCAAACCTCCGCCGACAAAAGCAGCACTCCCCATAAAAGAGTCAAAGTCTTAATATATCTCACTAGAGAAGTCATATTATTTATAAATCGTGTAAAAATTGATAAGATGCAAAAAAATAAACGCCCTAATTCATCACAGATTAAATTCAGCAATTTCTGTTCGGGGCAAAGCAACCAGGGAGATATCCTCCGGAACACGGATATTGACCTTTTGCAAAGAATCCAAAGAACACTGATATGCCCTCTCGTGAGTATTGTTTTCCTTACTGATATGACATAAAAAGACACCTTTAAGATTCGGATTATAAGGACAAACAAGTCTCAAGACACGGGCACAGTCTTCATTGCTCAAGTGACCTATTTCCCCCATAATTCTGGCTCTCAACTCAATAGGATACGGCCCGTGAATAAGCATATCCACATCGTAGTTTGACTCCAAAATTATATAATCTGCTATGCGACAATACTGAATAGCCTTATCGGGAACTTTTCCCAAGTCTGTCAAAAACACAAACTTTGTCCCGAAAAAGTCTATGAAATACCCCAATGTTTCTGTGGCATCGTGAGGAACTTCGAACGGAACGAATTTGACTCCTCGGTTTTCAAACTGAAAATCTTTCCTGACCACCCGTCTGCAACCATAGATAGAATCGGCTGTGCACTTACGCTCAATAGCGGTATGCAGTGTCGAGGTTGCAAACACCGGAACAGACAATCTCGAAGTGACACTTCCCAACCCTTTAATATGATCCACGTGATCGTGAGTGATCATTATCATCTCCACTGTGGAGATATCCACACCCACCGATGCCATTCTTTGCTTTATCGTTCTATACCCCACCCCTACATCTACAAGCAATGCAGTCTGCTCATTGCCCAAATAATAGCAATTCCCGCTACTGCCGCTCGAGATACTCAGAAATTTTAACATACAAATCTTCTTTTGGACTATACAATAAAACGTGAAAACCGAGTTCCTTGCCTGTTGCTATATTGGCAGGAGAGTCATCAATATATAATGTCTCCTCAGGAAGAATCTTGGCATCCTTTAACATCTTCTCGAAAATATCCTTATTAGGTTTGGCCATCTTCATTTTATAAGAAAGATACTGCTTTTCAAACAGACTGTCGATCTTATACCCCTTATCCAGAAACAACTGACGACACTTGTTCATACCTATCGGATTGGTATTGCTCAATAGAAACAGCCTATATCCATCTCTGAAGAACAATAGAGTATCTATCTTATCCTGAGGTATATCACCCAAATAACAATTGAGAGAATAATCTATCTCCCTATCTGTTACCACGTGAGGCTTTCCATTTACAACAGGAGCTGCATCGCCTTTGATAATCTGTCTGAACTTTCTGGCAGAAATCTTTCCGGTCTCAAATTGGTCAAAAAAACCAAGTTGTCGGTATTGATGCAATACCTCCCCGAAGTTCTTGTATCCCACAACAGAATCAAATGCCCTGATACAAGCAATTCTATTGAGAGGAACCAGCACTCCTCCTAAATCGAATACTAAATTTTTAATCACGTTATTATTGTAGTTTTAAATTACTAAAATCGTAAGGTGCTCTGAAAATTCCTTTTTCAGTAACTATACCTGTAACCAATTCTGCAGGAGTGACATCAAATGCAGGGTTATAAACCTTAACCCCTTCTGGAGCAATCCTTTTCTCAAAATAGAGGTCAGTAACCTCCGAACCATCACGTTGTTCAATCACAATTTCTCTACCTGTCGGTGTAGAAGGGTCAATTGTCGAAGTAGGACCGATACTATAAAAAGGTATTCCATAATATTTTGCCATAATGGCTATACCACTTGTTCCTATCTTGTTCACAACATCTCCATTGGCTGCAATTCTGTCACAACCGAGCATCACAATATCGACCTTTCCCGCTCTCATAAGCGAAGAGACCATATTGTCACACTGCAATGTCACATCGATACCCACTTTCTGCAATTCGTATGCTGTAATCCTCGCCCCTTGCATCAGAGGTCGGGTTTCATCAGCATACACCACCGGTTCCAATCCGCGACTGTGAGCCAAATATATTGGTCCTAAGGCAGTTCCAAATCTCGATACCGCATAGTGTCCCGCATTGCAATGGGTCAGTATTCTCATTCCCTTATGGGTTATCAGAGTTGCACCATTCTCCGAAATCTGCTCACACATCCTCACATCCTCCTCCTTGATCCTGACTGCCTCAAGATAGAGTGCAACCTTGATTTGAGGAACAGGGAAATTCTTATTGAGCATATAGCACCTGTGCATCCTCTCCAAAGCATAAGAGAGATTCACCGCTGTGGGACGGGATGAGTTGATATAATTCTTTGCCGAAACAAACTCCGCTTCAAAAACCATAGGATCGTCTGGAAGTTTTGCAACAGAAATATACAATCCGTATGCAGCTGCCACCCCAATCGCCGGAGCACCTCTTACTCTCAATTTCTTGATTGCCTCATACACTTGTTCCTTATTTTCAAGAACAATCAACTTCTCCTCCCAGGGGAAAAGAGTCTGATCGACAATAACTACTGCATCTTTTGATTCAGTAAAATCTACCGAATCGTTTTTGAATAATGATTCCAAAACTATATTCTCTCTATTAATTTTGTAAACAAAGTTGTCATTTTGTCAGCAGCACGATCGGCAGCAATCACCACATCATCCCCATTATTCTCAAAATCCTCTGCATAATCGTCGTGAGCCTCGTTGGTTATCACAGACATTCCAAAAACAGGGACATTGCTGTGACGGGCCACTATCACTTCAGGAATGGTGGACATTCCCACAGCATCAGCCCCTATGGTTCTGAAATACTTATATTCAGAAGGTGTCTCGTATGTAGGACCTGTGCTTGCAAGATATACACCTTTTTTAAGCTCAATACCGCACTCTGAAGAGAGTTCCTCAGCCAATGCTATAAGTTTCAAGTCATAAGGTCGGGTCATATCGGGGAAACGTGGACCGAACTCCTCAAGGTTCGGACCGATAAGAGGATTTGGCAACAAGTTTATATGATCTCTGATAATCATAAGATCACCCACCTTAAAGTCATAATTAACTCCTCCGGCTGCATTTGACACAAACAAAGCCTCAATTCCAAGTTTCACCATAACTCTGATAGGCAACACCACCTTTTCCATTGGATAACCCTCATAAAAATGGAATCGTCCCTGCATTGCTATCACGAATTTTCCTCCGAGCATTCCGGCAATAAAGTTTCCTTTATGTCCAATGGCTGTCGATTTTACAAAATGTGGAATATCCGAATATTTGATAACAATTGGAGATTCTATTTTCTCCGCAAGTTTGCCAAGGCCGCTGCCCAAAACAATACCCACCTGAGGTTTTCTCCCTGCCAAAGCATTCTCAATAAAAGCTTTAGCCTCATTTATAGCCACTAATCTCTGATCCATATTTTTCTATTTTACAAGTTCAATAAATTTTTGAATTTGAGCAGATGCCTCTTCCATTATCTGCTCCTCTCCTTCCACTTTGCGACCTTCCATCAAAATATTTCCATCGCAAATCACAGTGTCAATACAAGAACTGTTTGCTGCATAAAGCAGATTCGCTTTGAAATCAAAATTGGGAATAAAAAATGTCGAGTCCATATCTATCAGCAACATATCGGCAAGAGCACCTTCCTCGATTCTTCCCATATTCAGGCCCAAAGCCTTTGCCCCATTGGCAGAGCCCATTGCTAGCAATTCGTCCAATGGCATCGCTGCAGGATCTTCTCTCCACGCTTTTTGGACAAAAGCGGCTGTCTTCATCGCCTCGAGCATATCGAGATTATTGGAAGAACCAGCACCGTCAGTACCTATTGTAACATTCACTCCGGATTGTTTCAACTCATTGTACCTGAAGCGATAACCCGAAGCAAGCTTCAGATTAGAATTGATATTATGAACTGCAGTAACACCCTTTTCGGCATACATTGCAATATCTTCATCACTTAGCCAAAGCGAATGCGCCGCAATCAGGTCCTTGCCCAAAATTCCCATATCATAGAGTCTTCGAGTCGGAGAGACACCGTATTTTGCAAAATGGACATCATTTTCAGATTTTGTTTCACTGAGATGGGTATGAAGCAACAGGGAATTACTTCTTGCAAAATCTGTCGCCCAAAGCATATTTTCGTCACAAACTGTATAGTGTCCGTGAATCGATACGGTAAATTGAATTTTATCAGATTTGCCTTTTACAGCGTTGTACATCCTTTGACACTCCTCTCTTTCCCAAATCTGCTTCTGCTTGTCCCCTCCATCGAGGAAGCAAAACGAAAGTGAGGCTCTCATTCCACTCTCAATCACAGCATCTGCTCCACGATCCGGGAACCAGTACATATCTGCAAAAGCAGTGGTACCGGTCTTAATCATCTCAAGACAAGCGAGTTTTGTTCCCCAATAGACAAACTCTTCGGTCAATTTGGTCTCCGCTTTCCAGATCTCATCCAACCATATCGACAACGGCATATCCTCACTGATTCCGCGAAACAAAGTCATCCCTGCGTGAGTGTGCATATTGACAAAAGAGGGAATGACCGCTTTTTTGGAACCGTCGATGATTTTTTGAGCCGGAAAATCAAGATTTTGTCCGATTTTGGAAATTTTATTTCCCTCAATCAGAATATCAACTCTCTGATTATCCAGCAATATATTTTGTATCAGTATAGATTTCATATTTCTTCAATTATAATTAAGTGAGCAAATATACGAACAAGCAATGAAATTTAAAGCAGCTTTAATATTTCACAATGAGCGCAGTCGTATTTCTGTCGTTACGACAAATATAATAAAATTTGTTTCCATAAAAAAGTCCCGGTGGCTCATCACATTTTCCAAAACATAAAAATCAAATATATGCCAACAGAATATAAAAATTAATCAACAATCTTATTTTCAAGACTCAAACTCACTGTATACCAACAATATAAACACCACCATACTCCTTCACAAATATAACGAATCGGGGTATAATTCAGGAGAAATAATTCATTCTTAAGAATTATCCATTTTTGGGTAGACAACTTGACATAATTTTCGTATCTTTGCAAGAATTAAAGAAGTAATTACTCAATAAATGATAACAAAAGAATTAATTGCACCTAAAAGCATTGTTGTAGTCGGTGGTTCAGATGACATCCATAAACCTGGTGGAGCCACTCTTAAAAATCTTTTAGACTCAAATTATCAAGGCGAACTATTTGTCGTAAACCCTAAATGCGACATCGTACAAGGGGTTAAATCATTCAGAGATGTTGAAAATCTTCCCGCTGTGGATTGTGCTATTTTGGCTATTCCTGCCAAACTTTGTACAGCAGCTGTAGAAACTCTTTGCAACAAAAAATCTTGCAAGGCTATCATCATTTTGTCTGCAGGTTTCAGCGAAGACAGCAAAGAGGGAGCAGAAATCGAAAAGAGAATCGTAGACACTTGTAATGCGACAGGTTGTTCACTAATCGGTCCCAACTGTATCGGAGTAATGACACAGAACTACGCAGGTGTGTTTACCCACCCTATTCCAAATCTAAGTTCAAAAGGTGTTACTTTGATTTCAGGTTCGGGTGCGACCATCGTATTCATCCTTGAAGCAGCTGTCCAACTCGGACTTCAATTCAATCAGGTATTCTCTGTCGGAAACTCTGCTCAACTCGGAGTGGAAGATTTGTTGCAATATGTGGATGAATCTTATGTACACGGAGAAAGTTCTCCTGTAATTATGCTTTATATTGAAAGTATCAACAATCCTGAAAAACTTTCAAAACACGCATCATCACTTATCCAGAAAGGTGCCAAGATTGCAGCTATCAAATCGGGATACAGCGAAGCAGGCTCACGTGCAGCTTCTTCACATACCGGAGCAATGGCTTCTCCTGACAAAGCAGTCAACGCGCTATTCCGCAAAATTGGAATCATCAGATGTTACAGCCGTACCGAATTGGTAAATGTAGCTGCAGCTATGATGTTCCCCGCACCTAAAGGCAAAAAAGTGGCTATCATCACCCACGCCGGTGGTCCTGCAGTTATGCAAACCGACGTATTGTCTTCAAATGGTATCGAGATTCCTCACTTGGAAGGACCTAAAGCACAGGAATTGCTTTCAAAACTATTCCCCGGCTCATCAGTTGCCAATCCTATCGACTTCCTTGCAACCGGTACAGCTGAGCAACTTGGTCACATTATCGATGCTTGCGAAAACGATTTCGATGTGGATGCAATGACAATTATTTTCGGAAATCCAGGATTGTTTACAGTATATGATGTTTACGATTTGATTTCAGAAAAATTGAAAACATCGAAGAAACCTATATATCCGGTTTTCCCTTCTATCATCAACGCTAAAGATGAGATTGAACAATTCCACAAAAATGGAAACATCAGTTTCCCTGACGAGGTAGCCCTCGGTGCAGCTGTTGCAAAAATCATCAACAGACCTGACCCTGTTACCGAATGTGAATTGCCTCCTGTTGACAAAGCAATGATCAGAAAGATCGTTGACGAGAGTGGAAACGGATATTTGTCTCCTGAAAAGACACAACAACTTCTTGACGCTGCAGGCATCAACAGAGCTAAAGAGTTTGTGGTAACCACAGCAGAAGATGCTCTTGAAGCAGCCAAAGAAATCAAATATCCTATCGTTATGAAAGTTGTGGGCCCTGTCCACAAATCTGATGTCGGTGGTGTCGCTCTTAATATTAAAGAAGATGCTATCCTTGTTTCAGAATTCAATCGTATGATGGGTATCAAAGATGCGACAGGAGTTCTTTTGCAACCAATGCTTTCAGGTACCGAAATTTTTGTCGGTGCCAAGAGAGAAGATAAATTCGGACACCTTATTATGTGTGGTCTCGGAGGTATCTATGTAGAAGCATTGCACGATATCAGTTCTTCGCTATCACCTCTT
>JAZRBT010000142.1:0-7095 GCA_045635245.1 Candidatus Coprenecus sp. | reverse complement strand
GGGTAAAATTCGAGAAAGATATCCTGAAATATACAGGTAACTCAGGTATCGGAGTCATCAGTGACACAGATGCACAACCAATTGTTGTAAATTCCCACTTAGGAAGATTTGCAATAGTTACTGTAGGTAAAATCCGCAATATCAAAGAGTTGGAAAAAGAGCTTCTCGAACAGAACAAAAATTTCACCGAATTGAGTTCAGGAGATACCAACCCCACAGAATTGATTGCACAAATTATAACCTGTTCACCTTCTTTTGCAGAGGGAATTGAACAAGTTCAAAAGAAAATCAAAGGTTCGTGCTCGTTCATCATTTTGACAGAGAACTCGATCATTGCTTCCAGAGACCTTTACGGAAGAACTCCCCTTGTCTTAGGTAAAAAAGACACCATCGACGACAACGGAGAGCAAGTAACTGCACACGCAATTGCTACAGAGACCTGCAGTTTCCCCAACCTGCTATATAAAGATGAGTATGTTTTGGGTCCCGGAGAGGCAATCGAAATGACTGCTGATTCTTTCCGTCAGATCGTTCCTCCCAAAACCAAGAAACAGTTCTGCTCATTTATGTGGATATATTATGGCTATCCACCAAGCAGTTACGAAAACATCAATGTTGATGAAGTGAGATACCGCCTGGGCAGAAGCCTTGCTCAACGCGACGATACCGAAATCGATGTTGTATCATCAATTCCCGATTCAGGAAGTTGTATGGCAATCGGATATTCCAATGGAAAACAGCTGCCTTACAGATCTGCATACGTGAAGTACACCCCTACCTGGCCCCGCAGTTTTACCCCAGTAACACAGGACCAAAGAAATCTTGTGGCAAGAATGAAACTCATACCCAACAGTTCTATTCTTAAAGATAGAAGACTTGTATTCTGCGACGACTCAATCGTAAGAGGAACACAACTTCGCAACAATGTCAGATACCTTTATGAATATGGTGCAAAAGAGGTACACATCCGTATCAGTTGCCCACCACTGCTGTTCCCTTGCGAGTTTGTAAACTTCTCAGCTTCCAAATCTGTATTGGAACTTCTTACCAGAAGATACATTTTGGAAAAAGAGGGTGATATGAACAAAAATCTCGAGAAATATGCAGACCACAACTCTCAGGAATATGCTGATATGGTCGAATACATCAGAAACGAGATTAAAGCGGCATCACTTAAATTCAATACCGTCGAAGAACTTGTAGATGGAATCGGTCTTCCCAAGGAGATGATTTGCACTCATTGTTTTGACGGAAGCAGTTACGGATACTAATTAATCAGATTTATATAATAATTTTTATTTGTAGTTATAAACTTTTTCTTACCTTTGTGGAGTAACTAAATTTAAACTCCATAATATGACCATTTTTGTATCGAGCTTAAACTACAAAGCAAGAAGAGAAGACCTGATTAACCTGTTCTCCCCTTTTGGAGAAGTTACCGCTGCAAGAATCATTACTGACCCTAAAACCAGACGCTCACGAGGATATGGATTCGTAGAAATGTCCCAAGAAGACGGAATGAGAGCGATCGAAGCACTCAACGGCTCGGAACATATGAAAAGAATCATATCAGTAGCTATCGGAAAAGAAAAAGAGCCCGAGCAGCCGGCAACAGAGAAAGAGTAAATTATGAGGCTAACTAAAGAAGAAAAATACTTCACAGTTAGCCTTTTTTATTTAAATAACAATAAAAATGAATACACTCACAAAATACACACTGATCGCTGCAGGAACCTTTCTTGCAGGATTTATTGCCTGGTACTTTAAAGATATCATTATCTACCTGGTGGTCTCCGCAATCATTGCGATGATTGGCAGACCTCTGGTAAATTTTATCACCGGTATAAAAATTAAAAATTTCAAATTCCCCAGATGGGCAGCATCAGTAATCACATTGGCTTTACTAGCTTGTGTAATTCTCTCTTTGATGTTGCTTTTAGCACCAATGGTTGGAGAATTGACAACTTTAATCAATTCCCTCAACATTGAAAATCTTGGGACAAACATCCGGGAACCACTTGCAAGACTTAACGAATACATCATTAACACATTCCCGTCTGTAAGAGATGATTTCAAAATAGAAACACTCATTCTGAGCTATATCAAAGGAGTTGCAAGTTTTGACACATTCTCAAATATTGTAACTTCATTCACTTCGATAATAACAGACCTGTCAATCGCCATTTTCTCGGTGGTCTTCATATCATTCTTCCTGCTTATGGAAAAAGGGCTGATTACCAACACTATCTCAGCTTTCTTCTCTGACAAGAATGAAGAGAAAATCAAAAACACATCGGTATCCATCAACAAATACCTGAGCAGATACTTCATCGGAATCAGCATTGAATCTCTATGTATTGCCCTGCTCAACAGTATGGGATTGATTTTCATTGTCAAAATGGACACTGAACTTGCGATAGTCATTGGATTCGCCTCGGGAATTCTAAATATAATTCCCTACATCGGTCCTCTTATCGGACATATACTTGCCATCACAATGGGATTGGTCTATCACCTGAACGGAGGTGCCACTCTCCCACTTCCTGCATATTTGTCAATCATCCTGGCTATATTCATTATCACCCAACTCATTGACAATTACCTCTTCCAACCCATTATCTACTCCAATAGCGTAAAGGCTCACCCTCTGGAAATTTTCCTTGTCATACTTATAGCAGGACAAATTGGTGGAGTTATAGGTATTTTGTCAGCTATACCTTTATATACTATAATAAGAGTAATCCTTGTGGAGTTCTACCCCGACAAGAAATTTGTAAAACGGTTAATCGGAGAACTTGATCAAAATAAAATAGGCTAACCCGTAAAGGTTAGCCTATTTTTTATACTGATGTTATTCAGATTATTCTACACCTACAGATTTTAGATATTCATCATATTTTTTGTAGTTGTCAGCATACTTGGTATCTTTTTCACGGAAACGGAAATAGATTTGTTTCAATGCCAAAGCTACATTCACTTTAATATCATCTGAAGGAGAAATTTCAAATGCTTTTTCGAAAGGTTCGATTGATCTCATCAAATAATCTTCCATTTGAGCCAAAAGAGCTTCATAACCTTTGATATCGTTGATATCCAAAGCATCCATTTCTGTTTGAGTAGCGATAGCCATTTCGAAATAGGTATTACCTACTGCATAGATACCATATACATATGTGGGATCCATATCGAATGACTTCTGATAGCACTCAATTGCTTTTTCATTGTCTTTAAGGTTCAAATAAACATTACCTTCTGCATATACCAATGAAGCATTGTCAGGCTCATTAGCTTGAGCAGCGTGGATAAGTTCCAACACTTTTGCAGGGTCGTCATTTGTTGAAAGATAAAGGTTGATTAGAGCAACCAAGATAGCCTGATTTGAAGGATATTTTTGGAATGCATCGTTCAAGCAAGCTTTTGCTCCGTCAACATCACCTTCTGCTTTAAGGATATCAGCCAAAGCTGCAGGGATGTCACCATTTTCTGTATATCCCAAATCGATACATCTTTGGAAGAAAGATTTGGCGCGAGGCATATCACCAGCCATATTGAAAGCAACACCTGCGTAGTAAACAATCATTGTATCGACTGCTGCTACAGCATTGTTTTCGCTACAAGGTAGTGAGTTTTCAAAATAAGAAGCTGCGTTTTTAACATCGCTCAATGCATAGAATGAGAATGCATCGTTTACGAAAGCATCACGAAGGGTAATCAATTTTTTGAACAAATCTTTGTACTTAGATTGTTTGGTGTCCAATTTGATGGCTTCGATATACGCATCACGAGCTTCAGCAAGAAGGTTTCCTTCAATTAGTTTCTCAGTAACAACGATTGCTTCTACAAGACCGTTTGCATTGTAGTAAAGGTCTTTGGTAGGATAGTGAACAAGATAGAAAGGAATACCGCCTCTTACAACTTCTTCTTCAGAGACAACATTCGATCCACCACCGAAAAGTGCAACTTCATTAGCTGACCAGCCAACTTGGAAGTCACCTCTAAGTTGTTGGTATGCTGAGAAATAAGCATCACCCAACTTCATATATGAAGAGGTAGAAGGTTTTTTAGCAACGGCTTCTTTAGCCTTGTTGATTGATTTGAGGAGTTTCTCAGTGTTTTGAGCTCCTGCACTAACTGCCAAAATAAGAGCAGCAACGATTAATAGTACTTTTTTCATTCTATAAAAGTTTATTTGATTTATAATTCTTCAGTCGTTTCTGTTGTTTCAACTACTTTCTCTTCACTCTTATTGACTACGCAAACCGCTGCAATCATATCTCCCTCACGCAAGTTAATAAGTTTGACTCCCTGAGTAGCTCTACCGGCAACTCTGATATCAGAAACAGGGACTCTGATAGTGATACCAGACTTATTGATGATCATCAAATCATTGTCATCGGTAACTTTCTTGATAGCAATCAGATTACCTGTCTTGTCGGTAATATTTATGGTCTTGACACCTTTGGCACCTCTGCTGGTGATTCTGTAGTCATCGATAGAGGATTGTTTTCCAAAACCGTTTTCACTGACTACCATAATATGGTTCAATTCCTTATCCTCAGGAGTATTCTTCACACATATCATACCAATAACCTCATCGTCATCCTCGATAGAGATACCTCTTACTCCGGTAGCGGTACGACCAATAGCTCTTGCATCCGATTCGTGGAAGCGGACACATTTACCATTCTTAGCTGCAATCAGAATATCGTTATCTCCGTCAGTAAGAATAGCTTCCAACAAATTGTCGTTCTCTCTCACCGTGATAGCATTCACACCATTTACACGAGGGCGTGAGTAAGCCTCAAGAAGAGTTTTCTTGATGACACCACGTTTGGTAGCCAATACAATATAATTATTGTTGATATATTCTGTATCAGACAAATCACCCACATTCAAATATGCGCATACGCTGTCATCAGGCTCGATATTTATGACATTCTGGATAGCTCTTCCTTTTGAAGTCTTTGTACCCTCCGGAATTTCATAAACTTTCAACCAGTAGCACTTGCCTTTCTTGGTAAAGAACAACATTGTGCTATGGGTATTTGCAACATAAATATGCTCGATAAAGTCCTCTTCTTTGGTTGTGCTGCCTTTCGAGCCGACACCACCT
Source organism: Candidatus Coprenecus sp. (assembly GCA_045635245.1). Lineage (GTDB taxonomy): Bacteria > Bacteroidota > Bacteroidia > Bacteroidales > UBA932 > Coprenecus. The sequence goes on along the minus strand of JAZRBT010000142.1, from coordinate 1,982 downwards.
CTGTTTTGCAACTTATACTCTGCAAGAGGAGTTCTCTTGATATATCCAAGATGAGAAATGGTAATCACCACATCTTCATTTGCATAGAAATCTTCAGGATTGAAGTCGTCGGCAGTCATCACAATCTCAGTTCTGCGCTCGTCTCCATATTTGTCCTTGAGTTCCAATGTCTCCTGCTTGATCATTGCCATCTGTAGAGCAATGCTTCCGAGGAATTCGTTAAGTTCTGCAATACGTTTCAACAACGCTTCATACTCTTCACGAAGTTTCTCTCTTTGCAATCCGGACAACTGGCCCAAACGCATTTCAACAATTGCTGCAGCCTGAAGTTCTGTAAATCCGAACTTTTCGGTAAGAGCCACACGCGCTGCAGGGGTATTTGCAGAAGAACGGATAGTATTGATAACCTCATCGATTATATCAATTGCCCTTAGCAAACCTGAAAGGATATGTTCACGCTTTTGAGCCTCGTTCAACTCATTCTGAGCTCTTCTGACAACAACATTATGACGGTGACGTACAAAATATTTGATAAGTTCCTTCAAACTCAACAATCTTGGACGGCCATCAACCAATACAATGTTATTGACGGAGAAGCTTGACTGCAATGGAGTCATCTTGTACAAAGTGTTCAAGACAACATTTGCCACAGCTCCCATTTTTAGTTTGATAACAATACGCATACCCTTGTTATCACTCTCGTCATTGATATATGCAATACCGTCAACCTTCTTATCTTCAACCAGTTCGGCAATTTTTTCAATCAATTCCCTCTTGTTTACCATATAAGGAATCTCCGAAACAACGATTACCTCTCTGCCGGATGGTTGCACTTCGATATCTGTTTTCGAACGGACAACAATTCTGCCTCTACCTGTCTCAAATGCCTCACGGATACCGCCGATACCCTGGATGATACCACCTGTAGGGAAGTCGGGACCCTTGATGAAATGCATTAATTCATCAGTAGTTATGTCATTGTTATCGATATAAGCACAAATAGCGTCAGCTACCTCCGAAAGATTGTGAGGTGCCATATTTGTAGCCATACCCACTGCAATTCCGGATGCTCCGTTCAACAACAACAATGGTGCTTTTGAAGGAAGAACAACAGGTTCCTTCAAAGTCTCATCAAAGTTTGATGTAAAATCGACAGTATTGTTATCCAAATCTTCAAGACACTCCTCTGTAAGGCTTCTGAAGCGCGCTTCGGTATAACGCATAGCCGCAGCCGAGTCGCCATCGATAGAACCGAAGTTACCTTGTCCGTCGACAAGCATATATCTCATACTCCAGTCCTGAGCCATACGCACCATCGCCTCATAAACACTTGAGTCTCCGTGAGGGTGATACTTACCCATTACCTCTCCGACAATACGGGCCGATTTCTTATGCTGACCGCCGGAACTCAAACCCAAATCGTACATTCCATACAACACTCTTCGGTGAACAGGCTTCAAACCATCCCTTACATCGGGCAGTGCTCGAGCCACGATAACAGACATAGAGTAGTCAATATAAGCCGATTTCATCTCGCTTTCGATATCGACCTGCACTATTCTGCCTCGATTCAAATCCTCATTTTCTATCTTTTCCATTTAAAACCGTATATTCTTAATCAAAATGCTAATTTAAGAAAAATTTTTCTATTTTAGTGCTTTAATTTGCTAATTCTTCAAATAAAATCGACAAGATGGATTCACACCAGGAGATAAATAGAATTATGAGATACGCAATGGAGGAGGCCCTGCGCACAGGTTGGGATGTTATCTGCCTGGAACACTACCTCTTAGCCATCATCAGAGATGAAAATAACGAGGCATTCCGATTTATGGAGAAAATCTCCTCAATCGAGAAAATCAAACAACGCCTGATAAAGCATATCGACAAAGGATTTGCCAATGTCAGCTCCGAAAATTCAGAATTGAGTCTGGGCAACAATCACGACAGCAACAAGATTTTCGGAATGCTGATTAAAGAAC
>JAZRBT010000141.1:0-19570 GCA_045635245.1 Candidatus Coprenecus sp. | reverse complement strand
TAATCAGAACCTTTGAATCCTTCACTCTGATCCCTCGGAGATTCATATTGGACACGACTCTTGATGCCACATAGGAGCCCATTGCATCATTTACTCTTCTTGATTCGGTCATTATTCGGGGGAGGATTCCGTGGAATTGAGCCTTTTGGATCAGATAGTAAGGGTCTACGCTGATGCAGTGTCCACCCACCAGGCCGGGTTTGAATGGAAGGAAATTCCATTTTGTTCCGGCTGCCTCGAGGACATCCAGAGTATCAATACCCAAGGCATTCATAATCATTGCAACTTCATTCATAAATGCAATATTTACATCTCTTTGGGAGTTTTCAATGATTTTTGCCGCCTCGGCAACTTTGATGGAGGATGCTTTGTATGTACCATTTTCCAGAACAGAGTTGTAAAGAGAATCGACAATCTCTGCTGTCGCCTCGGTAGAGCCTGAAGTTATCTTCTTGATTTTCTCCACGGTATGTTCCTTGTCTCCTGGATTGATTCTCTCGGGAGAGTATCCGAGGAAGAACTCTTCATTCAGTTTCTTGCCAGAAACTTTTTCAATGATGGGGGCACAAACCTCTTCGGTAACTCCGGGATAAACGGTCGATTCATAGATGACGATATCTCCATCTGAAATGACAGATCCTACGGTAGCACTGGCACTCTCGAGAGGTCTCAGGTCAGGGTAATTATTTTCGTTGACGGGGGTAGGTACTGTAACGATATAGATATTGCAATCCCTCAGATCCTCAACCTTATCGGTGCATAACATATTGTTTTGCAGAGCCTTGGCAATATTCTCAGGGCTTACTTCCAATGTGGTGTCTTCCCCTCTGCCAAGGGCCTGAACCCTTGCTGAATTGATATCAAAAGCTACTACAGGATATTTCTTTGCAAACAGGCAAGCCAAAGGAAAGCCAACATACCCCAATCCGATAATACCTATTTTATAATTGTTTTCCATTTATTTCAGAATTATATCTTCCAACCTTCTTTTTGGAACGTGATGTGTTCCATCTTCCTCTCTCCAGTATTTGTAATCTCCATCGACCATATCGTCGATAACTACCACCTCTTTGGGTTTTCCCAAAGCGAGAACTTGGATAATATGCATATTTTCAGGCAAAGAGATGATTTGGGCAAGTTTCTCTCTTTTGACGGTGGCAATGATACATCCGCCATAGCCGAGTTCCACAGCCTGCAACATCATACTTTGAGCCGAGATACCATCGTCACAGATATATCCCGGAGCGATATTTTTATCGAGGATTTGCACAATATATGCAGAGGGTCTTTCTCCTGGCTCGGGACCGGGCCATTCGGTAAGATAACCTGCCCAGCCGAGAGTCTGGAAAATCTCCTCATTCATTGTGCTGTCATTACAAATATAGTATTTCAGCGGCTGCACATTTTTTCCACTGGGAGAGAGCCTTGCGGCATTTACAATTGTATGCAAATCCTCAGTGGAGATTTGCTCTTGCTGATAAAATCGTCTGTAACTTCTGTTTTTGGCAATAGCCTCTTTTACTGTCATTGTCTGCTATTTTTTATCTTTCTGTGGTGCTGAATTCCATCCTCCACCCAATGATCTGTATAAATCGATATGGTTTCCAATCAAATCATTAAGCGATTGGATATATGAAAGTTGAGCATCGAAAACACCCTCCTGTGCGGTAAGCACATCGAGGTATGTTGCGTAACCGTTGATAAACAGCAGGTAAGAGTATTCGTATGCTTTGTCCAAAACCACATACTGTTGGTACAACAGGTCGGTTTTGGCAGTGTTGTTTTTCAATGCAGAAAGGTTGTTGGAAACTTCCATTCCTGCGTTGAGGATACTCTCCTTGAATTCAATGATTGCAATTTCATAATCTTTGTATGCCACCTCTTTTTGTGTTCTGAGCGCCCTGCCGTTGAAAATGGGTTGGGTAAGGCCGCCTACCACACTCCATATCAAAGAAGTGGGAAGATTGAACCATTGGTCTATCTGGGTAGCGTCTGTAGAGATATTGCCCGAAAGGGTCAAAGAAGGGTACATCGCTGCCACTGCCGAGTTGTATGAGTGCAACTTGCTCTGCAAAGTGTTTTCTGCAGCTATGATATCGGGACGGTTTCTCAAAAGATTTGCAGGAACACCTGTGAAACATTGAGGGAAACTTATCTCTGACAAATCTGCTATCTTCCTGCGTTGTATGGGAGCAGGAGTTTTACCCATAAGATAACAGATGGTATTCTCTATTTCGCTGATAGACTGGTCGATGCCGGGAAGATATGTCTGGGCAGAAAGAAGTTGGGATTGTGCCTGAAGCACAGCCACTTCATTCACTTGTGCTGCCTCTTTCATCTCTTTTACAGTCTCAAGATAGCTCTCTCTGTTCTTGATGGTCTCCTGAATGAAAATCCTTTGGGCATCCAAAGAGAGCAATTGGAAATAGTATGTTGCTATAGTTGCAATCAATTCTGTCTGGATAGCATTCTTGGTATTTTCCTGAGCAAGAAGTTGTTGGAATTGTGCCCTTTTTGCTTTTGTCAGTTTGCCCCAGATATCAATCTCCCAGGAAGCCGATATACCTACGGTGAAGTAGGGGCTTTGAGGATTTACCAAGTCTGATTTTCCGTACGATGCTCCCACTGAAGCACTTACCTCAGGAGCATAGCCCCATTTGCTCTTTTTGAAATAAGAACTCTGTTGCTCGATTCTCTTGTATGCAATCTCCATATCGTAGTTTCCGACAAGAGCCGAGTCGATAAGTTTGCATAGCAAAGAGTCTTTGTAGAAACTCCTCCAGTCAATTTTTGCCACATCGAAAGTTGTATCCTGAACAGCAGCATCTCTGATGAGGTTATCAGTGTCAACCTGTGGCCTTTCATATTTGATAGCACAGGAGCTGACTCCTGCGGCAATAATCAAAAGTAAAATCAATTTTCTCATTTTACACCTCCTATCTTTTCATCCAAACGCTGGAAAATGATATACATAATAGGTATGACCAGAACTCCGAACAATGTACCGATGAACATACCTCCTGCGGCAGAGACACCAATGGATACATTACCTACAGCTCCTGCTCCTCTTTCAAGACAAAGAGGAATCATACCGAAGATAAATGCAAATGATGTCATCAAAATAGGACGAAGTCGCGCCTTTGCCCCATCGATGGCTGCATCTACGATTGGCATACCGTTTTCGTGCCTTTGTTTTGCAAACTCGACAATCAGAATACCATTCTTGGCGAGCAGACCGATAAGCATAATCATCGCTACCTGTACATAAATGTTGTTGTCGATACCGAACATATTGATAAAGATGAAGATACCTCCGATACCTATAGCCAGCGGCAACATTACAGACCAAGGGAGAATGTAACTGTTGTATTGAGCAGCAAGAATCAGATATACAAATATGAAGCACAAGAGGAAGATTAGCCCTTGTTCTCCCGAAGAACTGATCTCCTCGCGGGTCATACCTGTAAAGTCGTATCCGTATCCGGTAGGAAGATCTTTGGCAACCTCTCTGATAGCTTCAATAGCATCACCCGAAGAGTAGCCTGCATTTGGTGAGCCGGTAATGGTCGAAGCAGTGAAGAGGTTGAATCTGGTCAATGATTCGGGACCATAAACTCTCTTGAAGTTTACAAGGGTGCTGACAGGAACCATATCTCCGTTGGAATTTCTCACCTGGATCGAATTGATCGAAAGCAAATCATCCCTGAACTCTGGAGCAGCCTGAATCATCACTCTGTAATATTTTGTAAATCTGTTGAAGTCTGATACGATAGAACTGCCCAGATAAGATTGCAATGTGTTGAAAACGTCACTTATTGCGACTCCTGCAAGTTTACATTTGTCCACATCCACATCAAACTCATATTGAGGATAATTGATATCAAATGAAGTGGTTGCATACATAATCTCGGGACGGGCTGTCAGGTCTTTCAAAAAGTCTTGCTGAACTTCATAGAATTTCTCAAGGCTTCCACCCGTTTTGTCCATCAGCTGCAACTCAAAACCAGATGAGGTACCGAAGCCGGGGACTGTGGGAGGAACGAAGAAGATGATATTTCCATCCATTATCGAGGCACACTTTTGTTTAAGTTGCGCAATAACATCAGCGACGCTGACACCCTCTCTCTCTTCCCAATCTACCAGTGACATAACCATAAGGCCATACGCACCTCCGTTAACTCCTGCGATAAGACTTGTTCCCGCAACACTCATCCTCTCTTTGATTTCGGGGATTTCGTTACAAATGCTATCCAACTCTTCCAGAATATGTTTGGTTCTGTCCAAAGATGCACCGGCAGGAAGTGAAACATCTGCCATCAGAATACCCTGGTCTTCATTGGGGATAAACGCTGTAGGGGTCGATTTCATAAGAAATACCAGTACAATGGCAAATCCGCAAAGGATACCGATAGGAATAATCTGTTTCTTGGTGAAAAGTTTGAGAGCAGAAGTGTATTTGTTGGTGAGAGTGTCAAATGCAGTGTTGAAAGATATTGCCAATCGGTTGAAGAAACCTTTCTTCTCTCCGGAGTGGTGCTTGATCATCATAACACAAAGGACAGGACTCAGTGTCAATGCGTTCAGTGCAGATAGAATAACTGCCGAGGCAAGGGTTAGAGCAAACTGTTTGTAGAACACTCCGGTAGGACCGCCCATAAAACTTACGGGAACGAATACTGCTGACATTACCAATGAGATAGAGATAATCGCTCCAGAGATTTCTCCCATTGCGTCGGAGGTAGCTTTGTATGAGCTTTTCTCCCCCGCCTGTAGTTTGGCGTGGACAGCCTCCACCACCACAATGGCATCATCGACTACAATACCGATGGCGAGAACCATTGCAAATAGGGTCAGCATATTGATTGAGAATCCGAACATCTGCAGACAGAAGAAAGCTCCCACAAGGGCCGCTACTGCTGAGATACTTGGAATGATAGTCGATTTGAGATCCTGAAGGAATACCAATACTACAAGGAATACCAGTACGAATGCTTCAAAAAGGGTTTTCAATACCTGATGAATGGAGGCATTCAAAAAGATATTGGTATTATAAGGCGAAGCCCATTTCATACCTTCGGGAAAATCTTCCTCGGCTTTTTCCAATGTTGCCACAAGGTTTTCAATAACTTCTTTGGCATTGGAGCCTGCCATCTGGTAGATACTTATCGCAGTGCCGGGGTATCCTTTTGAAGTGTTGAAAGTAGAAGTGTTGAATGCGTCAAGTTCTACTTTTGCAACATCTTTCAGTTTGAGAATACGTCCGTCAGGGTATGCTTTTATGACGATATCCTCGTACTCAGAGGGCTCAATGAATTTACCTTTATATCTGATGGTGTACTCGAATGCACTCTCGGTATCCTGACCGAATTTTCCGGGAGCAGCCTCGACATTCTGTTCCTGAATTGCTGCAGCAATATCTGAAGGCATCAGATTCACAGAAGCCATCTTGTCGGGGTCCATCCAAACTTTAATCGAGTAATCACCCATTCCGAATACATTGACACGACCCACGCCATTTACACGTTGGATCTCCGGCAATACATTGATTCTGACGTAGTTTTCAACAAAAACTTCATCATAGTCGGGGTTTTCCGAGAAAAATGATACCATCATCAGAATGGTGTTCTGCATCTTTTCGGTGGTCACTCCGTATGTGGTTACGGCAGAAGGAAGTTTGCTCGATGCGGCAGAAACGCGGTTCTGAACATTGACGGCAGCCATATCGGGGTCATATCCAAGTTCAAAATATACCTGGATGGTGGCATTACCATCGTTACTTGCTGTGGAGGTGATGTAAGTCATCCCTTCCACGCCGTTAATCTGCTCTTCGAGAGGAGCAATAACACTTTTAAGTACCACTTCGGCATTAGCTCCGGTATAATTGGTGGTAACCTGTACCATCGGTGGAGCAATATCGGGGTAGGTGGTAATCGGCAGGGAGAGAAGTCCCAATCCTCCCGCGATTACTATCAGGATAGAAATAACCGTTGCAAAAACGGGTTTCTTAAGAATATCTTTGAACATAAAATTAGTATTTAGGGGTAATGGTCATTCCCTCTTTCAGTTTGTTTATACCTTGTGAGACGATTTTGGTGCCGGGCTCGATATTGGAAACCACATAATTGTTACCCGATTTCCCTTCAACTACGATGCTCTTGCGGGAAACGGTGTTGTCTTCGCCGAGGACAAATACCATAATTTTGTCCTGAAGTTCGTATGTGGCGCTTTGAGGAATAACGATACATCCTTTATATGTGTAGGGGAATCGCAGGATTCCGCTGCTTCCCGAAAGAATAGTCAGATCGGGGTTGGGGAACAGAACTTTCAATTGGATGGAACCGGTATTTCTGTCAATGATTCCGGTAGCCGAGGTCAAAGTTCCTTTGTATTTGTATTCCGATCCGTCAGGGAGAATAAGTTCCACATTGTTTTTTGCTTCGGGAGTATATTTTCCTTCGTCCATCGCTTTCTTTCTCAATGGGGTAAGTTTCTTTTCGTCAAAAGAGAAATAAGCTGCCACATCTCCGTAGCTCGAAACAGTGGTGAGCTCGTCCTGTGCAGAAGGGGAAACCAATGAACCCTCTCTGATATAGATGCGTCCGAGCACTCCATCTACAGGAGAAGTGATATTTGTGTATCCCAATGTGATTTTTGCGTTCTCATATTGGGCTTTTGCCTGATTGTATTGGGCTTGAGCTGCTTTGAGATCGCTTTTTGCTGTTTCAAGTTCAAACTGGCTGATGATTCCTTTCTCTACAAGAGGGGTGAGTTTCACTACCTCCAGTTCAGCATTGCTCTGGCTTGCAGCAGCTGCTTCCATTGAAGCATAGCAAGCGTTTACATCCTGCTGGTAGTCGGCATCATCTATTTTTATAATCAGTTCCCCTTTCTTGACGGGAGTACCTTCTTCCTTTGCGATACTTTTAATGTATCCCGAAATTTTGGGGCGAATCTCCACCATTGTGTTACTTTGTATGATGGTAGAGTAGTTGTTATAGACCACCGCAGAGGTGGTGTCCAATGTCATAACATTGAATTCAGGCGCCTGGGCGACCTGTTGCGTCTTGTTGCCGCAAGATGAGATTGAGGCAACTGCCAGGGTCATTAACGCCAAAAGGATCAGTTGTTTTTTCATCTTATATTTAGATTACAGGGGTTATTGAAAGAATTTTGACCTCTTTTACAGGTTGGTCGTATCTGTTGGTACGGATAGAAGCAATTTTGTCAATCACTTCAAAACCACTTAGTGTCTCTCCGAAAATGGTGTATGCGCCATCGAGGTGAACGCAGTGTGCGGGGTCGTGAACGATATAGAATTGTGATCCTGATGATTCGCGGCGAGGATTTGAGATATCTCCCTGACGGGCAGCTGCCAAAGCACCTTTTTTATGAGTGAATTGAGGTAGGATTTCGGCAGGAATTGTGTAGCCCGGTCCACCTGTTCCGAACATATTTACATTGGTAGAATCTTTTGTCAGAGGGTCTCCTGTCTGAATCATAAAACCGTAGATAATTCTGTGGAACAGGATATTGTCATAGAATTTCTCAGAAGCAAGTTTTACGAAATTGTCTCTATGCAGAGGGGTGTCTTTATAAAGTAGAACAACGATGGTTCCTTCAGTGGTGTTAATCTCAAAAATGGGTTCCTCAGGCAAGTTGTTGAAGTTGATAGTAGAGTCTTGTGTCATAGCTGTGCTCTCCTTGATTAAAGTTGTATCTGAATTATTATTGTTATTTTCTTTCTGAGTTGTAGAATTGTTACCGCAAGATTGGGTCATAATCAATGATAATGTAAAAATCAAGCCAAAAATTTTTGATTTCATAACGATGTTTCTTTATATTTGAATTTAATATGCAAATATAATATTTATGAGGAGGTTTTGCGCTATTTTCCTTATTCTTTTCACTGCAGTTGTGGCTATGGGCCAGTCAGTCGGACTGGTTCTGAGTGGTGGTGGCGCCAAAGGACTTTCCCATATCGGAGTTTTGAAGGCTTTGGAGGAGAATAATATCCCAATAGATTACATTTCGGGCACATCGATTGGTTCAATCGTAGGAGGAATGTATGCCATAGGTCTCTCTCCCGACGATATGATAAAAATTATCAAGAGTGAGGAGTTCCTATCCTGGTACAAAGGGCGTGTGGAAGATGAGTTTTATTCCAATATCTACAAGGGTTATCCCACCCCCGCGATGGCTACAGTGGATCTGATGAAGAAGGATTCAAAAGTGAAATTGTCCCTCCCTTCGAGTATTGTTTCTCCATATCCGATGGATATTGCAGTGGTCCAGTTGTTTGCCAATTCTTCGGCTGCGGCGGGGTATGATTTTAATAATCTGATGATTCCTTTCTTTTGTGTCGCTTCCGACGTATTGAAGAAAGAACCATATATTGCAACAAAAGGGGATTTGGGGTCATCTATCAGAGCTTCAATGACTTTTCCCGCATACTTCAAGCCTATTATGATAGATTCTGTCCTGCTGTTCGATGGTGGTTTCTATAATAATTTCCCCTGGGAGGCGATGGAAGAGATTCATAATCCGGATGTCATAATCGGGGTAAAATGTGTCAAAGGGGAGAAGATGAATCCCGATCAGGACAATGTCTATGCTCAGGTGGAGTCGATGATGACCGTAGATACCGATTACGATATTCCGGAGGAAAAAGGGATTTTGATTTCGGGGGTGTATGATTATTCGTTGCTGGAGTTTGAAAAGGTGGATGAACTTGTGGCAAAAGGATATGAGAACGCAATGGCGCAGATGGACCAAATCAAAGAGAGAATATCCCGCAGAAGAGATGCCGGGGAGGTCAATTCCAACCGTGTTGCATTTCGGAAAAAGTGTTATGACTTGAAATTTACAAATGTGGAGGTAGAAGGGGATTTCAGTCCTGCAAAGAAAGAGTATATTATCTCCACAGTAACCAACAAGAAGGATACTGTTTCTTTTGATGAAGCAAAAAGGGGATACTTCAGGATTCTCTCCACCAATACTTTAAAGACTTTTTATCCTACAGCAAGGATTAATGAAAACGATTCTACCTATACGCTCCGCTTTGAGGCAACTCCCAAAAATGTCCTTTCTGTTTCTGTAGGTGGAAATGTCTCCTCCACTTCGCTGATGCAGGGGTTTTTGGGATTCTCCCATACCCATTTCTCCAAATACCCCTGGATGGCAGCTTTGAATATGGATATAGGGCAGTTTTTCTCTGGTGTGGGTCTCTATTTCAGGCAACATATCGGAATCAAACCGCTGTTTATATACGAACTGATGTTCAATCTGCATCAGTTTGACTATTTTTCCAGCACCCAGAGTATATTCCTGTCAAAATCTTTGTCCTGGAATATCAGGGAGTCCGAGAAATATGGAACATTCAATGCGGCATTGCCCATTTCCTCAAGAAACAATCTCCTTCTGGAGTTGGGTGTAAGTGTGGGATACAACAAATACAGTTATTATCCGACTTTGAATTATACCAAATATGATGAGCCCGATGTGACAAATCTGTTTTATGTCACACCTCGTTTGAGAATTGCCCAATCTACCTTGAATTACAATATGTTCCCGACACAGGGTAAAAAGCGCTTGATGGAGTTCAGGTATATTTTCTCAAAAGAGGACCACAAGGACGGAACGGTAGTGGAGAGCAACAATGATGTGCTGCAACCTCTGAAACATACCTTTATGCTCAGGGCGAAATTTGAGGATTATTATAATCTTGCGTCCTGGTTCTCACTGGGTTATCAAGTGGATATAACAGCATCTTCTCCAATGGAGATGAATGACTATATATCTACCATAATGGTCACTCCGGCTTTCCAACCGACCCTACACAGCCGGACACTTCTTCTACCGAACTATCGTGCTCCGATATATGCAGGGGTGGCACTGTCTCCTATTTTCAAATTTTCAGAAACAGTGTTTGTTCACGTCACCGGTGCCTATTTCCAACCATACAGGCAGTTGGAGAGGACTGCAAATGCAGATTTCAAATACTCGAAAATTCTCCCTATGGGTGGATTTATGGGAAATATAGCAGTGGTTTGGCAATCTCCGATAGGACCGATTTCCCTATCTTGTGCATATTATGACAAGGCAGAGAATGCCAAATGGTATCCTTCGTTCAACATCGGATTCCTGATATTCAGGGAGCACGGACTTAGAAATTAGATATGAGAGACAGAGGTATTTTAAAGAAACTTGCATCGGAAACGGCTATCTATGGCATAAGTACAATAGTGGCCCGTTTTCTCAATTTTTTGTTTGTCCCACTATATACATATACTTTGTCAACATCTGATTATGGTGTTGTTACAGAATTTATGTCGTACATTGCCATTTTGCAGGTGCTGTTGGTAATGGGGCTGGAGACAGGTTGTTTCCGTTTTGCAAATAAGGATGGTTATGAGCCATCGAAAGTGTTTTCGAGTGCGTTGTGGAGTGTGGGAGGAGTTTCATTCCTCTTTTTGCTCGCAGTGATCATATTTAGCAAACCGTTGAGTATCAGTATGGGATATCCTTTGCACTCAATGGTTTACATATATATTGGTCTGATTCTTTTTTCAGATTCGATAACCTCCATTTTGTTTGCAAAACTGCGATTTGAGACCAAAGCGTGGAAGTTTGCCACTTTTAAGGTTGTGAAAATTTTGACCGAGACTTTCTCGAATCTATTCCTTTTTCTGGCCTTTCCGAAAATTGCGGTGGCGCATCCGGATAATTTCCTTTTGAATTTTGTCCCCGCCACTCCCGATTTCTCATATCCGATATTTTCTATTCTGATAAGTGCTGTCGTGGCATTTGTGCTATTTGTCCCCGATATGCTGAAATTGGGCTTCAATATGGAGAAACGGGTTCTTTCAGCAATGATGAAATTCTCTCTTCCTCTGATGATTGCAGGACTTCCCGGGGTGATGAATGACTTTATGGACAGGGTGTTGTTCCGCTTCCTGAATGTCGATGACTCTTTGTGGAGAAGCGATTTGGGAATATATCAGGCAGCGGTGAAAGTGGCTGTGATTATGTCCCTTTTTGTACAGACTTTCCGTTTTGCCTCCGAGCCATTTTTCTTCTCGAGGTCGAAAGACAAAGATGTGAAGGATGTTTACGCCCGCATTATGGAATATTTTGTGGCATTCTGTATGTTGATTTTCCTGGGGGTTGTCCTCTATATAGATGTGCTGCAGTATATCGTGGGACGTGATTTCCGTACCGGAATGGGAATCGTTCCGGTGATGCTCCTCTCTTATATGATGATGGGGATGCTTTTCAATGTTTCTATGTGGTACAAACTTTCCGATAAATCTTCGTATGCGATTTATATAACATTGTCGGGATTGATAGTGACAACGGTGATAAATGTGATATTTTTGCCAAAATTTTCATACTATGCTGCCGCTTGGGGACATTTCTTCAGCTATCTGACAATGTTGGTGGTCAGTGTGGTTTTGGGACGCAAGTATTACCACATTCCTTACCGCTGGTCAAAAATAATGGTTGTGGTATTTTATGCACTGGTGATATATGCTGTTTCGGCCCTTGTTCCTCTTCATTGGCATATAGTATTGAGACTCAGTGTGAATACAGTTTTGATATTAATTTATATAGCAGGTTATTGCCTGTTTGAAAAATATATGACAAGATATGAAAGTAAGAATTGTAAATAAATCTACTCTTGACCTTCCTGCATATTCAACACCTCTTTCGGCAGGAATGGATCTTCGTGCGGACATTAGTGAACCTATAACACTCGGACCTCTGGAAAAGGCGATGGTCCCCACAGGATTGCATATCGAATTGCCTGCAGGTTATGAGGCGCAGGTCAGACCTCGCAGCGGTCTTGCGGCAAAGCACGGAATTACAGTTCTAAATTCTCCCGGAACGATTGATGCAGATTACAGAGGGGAGATAAAAGTTATTTTGGTGAATCTTTCCAAAGAACCTTTTGTGATTAATCGCGGAGAGCGTATCGCTCAGATGGTTATTGCCCGTTATGAGCAGATAGAGTGGGATGAAGTGGACCAGCTTTCTGACAGTGAAAGGGGAGAAGGTGGATTCGGTTCAACAGGTAAAAAATAGGAGGAAGGGAGAATGGATTTCGACTCTTTGGATTTGTTGTACAATCTTTTTCAGAAGTGTTCGGGGGTTACAACTGACAGTAGAAAGATAGAGGAGGGGGCAATGTTTGTTGCTCTCAAAGGGGAAAATTTTGATGGGAATGCCTTTGCTCAAAGTGCTCTCGAAAAGGGTGCTGCTGTAGTAGTGGTAAATAAGGAAAGTGATTTTGCAAAAGAGTTTTCTGCGCAGGGCCTTTCTTCAGAAAAAGTGTTCCTTGTGGATGATACTTTGGAGGCTTTGCAGGCCTTGGCGAGATATCACCGCTCCCACTTCAATATTCCTGTCATTGCCCTGACCGGAACTAATGGCAAGACGACTACAAAGGAGCTTTTGAGTGCAGTGTTGTCAAAGAAATACAATGTTACTTTCACTCAGGGTAATCTGAACAATCATATCGGTGTTCCATTGACCTTGCTCCGTATCTCGGATCAGACAGAAGTGGCTGTAATCGAGATGGGTGCGAATCATCCCGGGGAGATTGCCCTTTTGATGAGTATTGCCCTTCCGAATTATGGTCTTGTTACAAATGTGGGCAAGGCACATCTGGAAGGTTTCGGCTCATTTGACGGGGTGATGGCTGCTAAAGGGGAGATGTATGACTATCTTCAAAGGACAGCGGACAAAGTCTTCTTCAATTGCGATGATGAGTATATTTCGGGAATGGTGGCATCGCGTCCGGATTTGATTGCTTATCGCTATGGCGTAAGATACAATACTGCTGAGATCGAGGCTGTTTCGGAGGATAAACCTTTCTTGGGAATGAGTTTTTCTATGCAGGGGGAGCAGGTGAGCCTTTGCTCAAAATTGGTTGGAGGGTACAATGCCAACAATGTGCTGGCAGCTGTTACAGTGGGACGATTTTTTGATGTTCCGTTGTCAGATTGTGCTGCTGCCATCGAGGAATATACCCCCTCGAACCACAGGTCACAGCTGGAAAATACAGGGAAGAACTTCCTGATATTGGATACCTATAATGCCAATCCTTCGAGTATGAGGATTTCTCTGTCGAACTTTGATCAGAGCAAATTTTCTCATAAATGTATAATTTTAGGGGATATGCTTGAGTTGGGAGCCGATTCAGCCCAAGAACATAAAATCCTTTTGGAGCAGTTGTCGCAGGTGGAGTTTGAGAGAGCCTTTTTGGTCGGAAATGAATTCTGTGCAGTCTCTGAGGAATTTTTGTCGGCATCGGGAGAGAAGATGATGTTCTTTAAGAATGTCAATGAATTGAAGGAATATTTTGTTCAGAATCCTCTTCAGGGAAGGAGCGTGCTGATGAAGGGCTCCAATGGTATCAAATTGCCTTTGCTAAGAGAAGTATTGTAAGATATGTCAGTTGCGGTTGTAATTTTAAATTGGAACGGGAAGCAATATCTTCAGCAGTTTATCCCTATAGCTATTGTCAATACCGGAATAGGTTTGGGAGATGGGGAGAATTCGCTTATTGTCGCCGATAATGGTTCGGAGGATGGCTCTGTGGAGTGGTTGAAGATGAATACTCCTCAGGTCGAGGTGATTCAGCTGGATAAAAATTATGGTTTTACGGGTGGTTACAACAGGGCTTTTGAAGCTTTGAGGGCTCAAGGTAAAGAGTATGATTATTATCTGCTTCTGAATTCCGATGTGGAGGTTACTCGCGGCTGGTTGGACCGATTGGTCGCTTTTATGGATTCTCATCCCGAGTGTGGGGCTTGTGCTCCTAAAATCAGGTGTCACAGTGCTCAAGAGTATTTTGAACACGCAGGTGCGGCTGGAGGATTTATAGACTGGTTCTATTTGCCTTATTGCAGGGGACGTGTTTTGTCGAAGGTCGAAAAGGATCTTGGGCAGTATGATAATTCGGTACAGTGTTTTTGGGCATCGGGGGCAGCTTTTATGATTCGCTCGGAATTGTGGTGGAAAATGGGAGGACTCGACGAGGACTTTTTTGCCCATATGGAAGAGATAGATTTGTGTTGGAGACTGCAACTTGCAGGCTGGCAAATATGGTCAGTTTCCGAATCATTGGTTCTGCACGTCGGAGGGGGTACTTTGCCCAATAATTCTCCTCGCAAAATTTATCTCAATTTCAGAAATAATCTCCTGATGATGTACAAGAATCTTCCCTCGAAGAGTCGCAGCAGGATTATATTTTTCAGGCAATGTCTTGACGGAGTTTTTGGTCTGATGTATGCCGTTATGGGTAAATTCTCTTATACGAAGATGATTGTTAAAGCCCATAAAGATTTCAGGGCAATGCGTGGCAAAATGAAAATCACTCCTCAGGATCATCCTGTCCGTCGCTCCCGCAAACTGCTTCCGTTTTTGGCAATCAGGAGTCTGTTCTTGAATTAAACTTTGGTATGCAAGAAACTGGCGAATGCCCAATTATCTGGAGTTTCGAAAATTATACGATATATGTGAGTGGCAATGGATTACATTGAATGGGAGTGATCCGGAAAACGCTTTTATCCGAGATTTATATAATGATTCTCTTCCGGATATTAATTGGGCTCATTATCAAAGTGTCCGCCCTGTTTGGAATCATAAATAGTGATGGAATATCGTTATAAAAATACCCGAATCGGCACCAGGTGCTGACTCGGGTATTTTATGTTGTATAGCCCTTTTATCTTTGGATGAAAGTGGCTTTGATTTCAATTGATTCAATTTGCTGGGCAATGTATTCGATAAGCAGTATTGCCATCTGTGCAAATTCTTCTTCGTTCTCAATGTTTCCGTGTACGGTTAAGAAGTTTCCAATGGCTGTGACGATTTGTCCTTTATCAGCTGTAAGAACTAATTTCCCGTTATTTGCAGTGTAGTCAAGGGTGCATTCTGTTATGAGGGAATCATTATGTTCTTCAAATGGGATATTTAAAGTAATTGATGTTCCGTTGTCGTTGGCAGTCAGGGTAGCTGCTACGTCGTTGTAATTGAACATTGTAATGCTCAAATTGTGTGTGGTGTTTACGGAAGGAGTAATGGTGAATCTTAAGTTGTCTTCCATTAGAGAAGAGTTGAGTTCAGGAAGCAGTTCCTGATTCAACATCATATTGATTTGATCTTTGGTGATAATGATCTCTTCTCCTGTTCCTGAAAAATCAGGGATGGTTATGTTTTCTCCTGTAAGTTCGTAATTTACAGATACACAGTTTGCATCGGGAACCCAAGTGCCGATCAATGCACTATTTGCTGAGTCTCCTTGTTTCTCTTTTTCACAAGATGTCAGTACCAGTGTGGCAAGTGCCAAGGTAATTAGTAAAAATTTTTTCATGATATTGATAATTAGTTAGTAAAATTTTCACAAATATAATTAAAATTCGTAACTTTGTTACTTTGTATTTAGAGAAAAATTAAGAATATGGGAACAATAGGCAGATTTTTATCAAGAGTGGCAATGGGTATCTCCCTTGCTGTTATTTCAATCGGAACTTTTGCTCAGGATGTGGAGGTTTTGGAGGTTGACAAACCTTGGGGCAATCCCGAAGTTTCATCTGAAAATCGTGCACCAATGGGTACCACTATGGAAGTGGAAGAGTCTCAGGTGGTTTCGTTGCACGGTTTGTGGAAGTTCAATTGGGTGGATGATGCATCAATGCGTCCTTTGGACTTTTATACACTTGATTATAATGACAAGGGTTGGGGTACAATAACTGTTCCAGGAATTTGGGAATTGTATGGATATGGTGATCCTTTGTATTTGAATCCCGGATTCCCCTGGATGACCCACTTCAGAAGTAATCCCCCTTATGTTCCAGTGGAGAAAAACCACGTTGGAACTTATAGAAATACTGTCCGGATCCCTGCAGAATGGATTGAAAGTGGTAAAGATATTTTTGCACATTTCGGTTCTGTGACATCTAATATCTCATTGTATATCAATGGTCAGTATGTCGGTTACAGCGAGGACAGCAAGTTGGAGGCTGTTTTTGATATTACCGATTATGTGGTGGCAGGAGATAATCTTATCGCTTTCCAGGTGTTCAGATGGTGTGACGGAACATATCTTGAAGATCAGGACTTCTGGAGACTTTCCGGTATTGCAAGGGAATGTTTCCTTTATACCAGAGCTGCTGAGCGTGCAGCAACTGTTGAGGCAGTAGCAACATTGGACGATAACTACAAGCACGGTATTTTGAGTGTAAGAGGTGATTTGTGCGGCGATGTGAAAAGGGTAGATATTGAGGTGTTGGACAAAAAAGGTGCTAGAGTGGCATTCAAGAGTGCTTTGCTCGATGGCGACAAGTTCAAAGCTGAGATGTCTGTGAAATCGGTAGCCAAATGGAGTGCCGAGTCACCTTCGCTTTATACATTGAAAGTTACCACATTGGGTGCCAGCGGAGTAGAGGAAACCCAAAAATGCAATATCGGTTTCAGAAGAGTAGAGATTAACGATGCTCTTTTGCTTATCAATGGCCAGCCTGTTATTTTCAAAGGTGCCAACCGTCACGAGATCAGCGCAAGAGGTGGTTATCTGGTGACAAAAGAGGAGATGGAAGAGGATGTCAAGATTATGAAGAGTTTGAACCTCAACGCTGTTCGTACTTCGCACTATCCTAACGACCCTTATTGGTATCACTTGTGTGATGTGTATGGTCTGTATGTTATAGATGAGGCGAATGTAGAGTCTCACGGTATGGGTTACGATGACAAATCACTTGCTCGTGATCCTAAATTTGAAGATGCTCACCTTCAGAGAAATATGAGAATGGTTAAGAGAGATTTCAACCACCCTTCAGTTGTAATCTGGAGTATGGGTAACGAAGCGGGACACGGAATGAACTTTGTGGCTTGCTACGATTGGATTAAAGCTTATGACTCTTCTCGTCCTGTTCATTACGAAAGAGCAATTGACTATGCAGATCCTTCTCGCACCCGTCATTCTGATATCTACTGTCCAATGTATTTCCATCCGCTTTCTTGCGAGAAATACTTGACTTTGGGATTTGATTTTCCTTTGATTCAATGTGAATATGCTCACTCTATGGGTAACTCAATGGGTGGATTGAAAGAGTATATGGATTTGGTGAGAAAATATCCCCAATACCAAGGTGGATTTATCTGGGACTTTGTGGATCAATCGATTATCCGCTTTGAACCAGATGGAAAAGCAACCTTCTCATACGGTGGAAGTTATAATAAATTCGATCCTTCAGACGGAAACTTCAACAATAATGGATTTATTGCAGCTGACCGTTCGTTGCATCCTTCGGCATACGAAGTGGGATACCAATACCGTTCGATTCTTTCATCTTTGGTAGAGGGAACTTCCAACAAAGTGGAGATTTACAACGAGAACTTCTTCATCGATTTGTCGAATTACAATCTTAAATGGGAGCTTGTTGCAGACAACAGAGTCGTTGCTACCGGCAATATTCCCAATCTGAATGTAAAACCCCAACAAAGAAGCATTATCGCTCTTCCTGTAGAGAAACATATTGCAAAACTTCAGGGTTCAAAAGAGGTTCTCATCAATCTTGAATACTCTCTAAAAGAGGCAGACGGTATTTTGGATGCAGGAACAGTGTTGTCGTACGACCAACTTGTGGTGAAAGAGTTTGATGCTGCTCAAGAGTTTGAATCGCTCAAAGCTCAGGCATTTGACGGTCTTTCAGTTCCGGTTTTGAGTTCCGATTTCCGCTATTATTTTGTAGAGGGTAACGGATTCAGAGCAGAGTTCAACAGAGGTACCGGTTTCCTTGACAGATTGATTACAACCAGAGGTCGCAAACCTTCGGAAAGCCGTCTTGACGGAGGAAATCGCACCCCTGCTTATAAATATGCAGTAAGTACAGATGTTCCTTTTGAAAATGGAGTGGAATTGCTTCAAGAACCTCTTCGTCCAAATTTCTATCGTGCTGCTACTGATAATGACAAAGGTGCAGGATTGGAGTACCGCTATGGTGTATGGCGTGATCCCGGTTTGAAACCTGTATCTGTAAATGCTTCGGCTAATGATACTTGTGTGGAGATTGTCTCAAAATACCAGTTGGTGGAAGTTGGCGCAGACCTTACCATTACCTACAGAATCAGCAGTGAGGGTGTCATCTATGTTTCAGAAAAGATGGTTCCTACTACAGAAGAGAAAGTGAGCAGTCTGTTCCGTTACGGAATGACAATGGCTATGAGCAAGAGATTCTCTTATGTGGAATACTATGGTTATGGCCCTTATGAGAATTATAGCGACAGAAATACTTCTTCATTGGTAGGACTTTATAATGACAAGGTAGAGAATATGTACCACGATGGTTATGTCCGTCCTCAGGAATCCGGTACAAGAACCGGTCTTCGCAGTTGGAAAGTTTTGGACAAAAATGGTTTCGGTATTGAAATCACTTCTCCCGAATTCTTCTCTGCTTCGGCTTTGAACTATAGCATCGAGCAGTTGGATCTCACTTCGGACAAGTATGTGCGTCATACATCGGAACTTGTTCCTGCAGATGTTACTTATGTCAACTTCGACAAACTTCAATTGGGTCTTGGCTGTATCAACTCTTGGGGTGATATTGCTCTTCCTCCATACAGAGTTCCTTTTGGAGAGTATAACTTCGAGTTTATTATTACTATTCTATAAACCAGAAACTTAAAACACAAAATATTATGTCAGAATTCAAACGTTATTTAATTACTTCAGCATTGCCTTATGCGAATGGCCCTGTTCATATTGGTCACTTGGCAGGTGTGTATGTTCCTGCCGATATATATGTAAGGTATTTGCGAATGTGTGGAAGAGATGTATTTTTTGTAGGTGGTTCTGACGAGCATGGTGTTCCCATTACCATTCAAGCCCGTAAGCAGAATTGTTCTCCACAAGATATTGTAGATAAGTATCATACAATTATCAAAGATGCTTTTGCCGAGTTCGGTATAAGCTTTGATATCTATTCGAGAACTACTTCCAAGATTCACTACAAGACAGCTTCAGAATTTTTTGAGAAACTTTATAAAGAGGGTAAGTTTATTGAAAAAGTCAGTGAACAATATTATGATGAGGAGGCCAAGCAGTTCCTTGCAGACCGTTATATCGTAGGTACTTGCCCCAAATGTGGTGCAGAGGGTGCATACGGTGACCAATGTGAGAAATGTGGAAGCACATTGAGCCCTGATGAACTTTTGAATCCTCATTCTGCATTGAGCGGAAATATCCCTGTGAAAAAGCAGACCAAACACTGGTATCTTCCTTTGGATCAATATGAACCTTGGTTGAAACAATGGATTTTGGAAGGTCACAAAGAGTGGAAATCAAATGTTTATGGTCAATGTAAATCGTGGATTGACGGTGGATTGCTACCTCGCGCGGTAAGTAGGGATTTGGATTGGGGAGTTCCTGTTCCTGTGGAAGGAAGTGAAGGAAAAGTTCTCTATGTGTGGTTTGATGCCCCTATCGGTTACATTTCCAATACTATCGAGGCTCGTCCGGATGATTGGGAATTGTACTGGAAGAGCAAAGATACCAAGATGGTACACT
>JAZRBT010000140.1:0-3215 GCA_045635245.1 Candidatus Coprenecus sp. | reverse complement strand
CCAACAGGAGTCAAAACAGAGAAACGGCCTCCAACATCATCAGGTATCACAAAAGTTTTGTAACCCTCTCCATCAGAAAGAGTTTTCAAAGCTCCGCGAGCCTTGTCGGTTACTGCCACGATTCTTTCAGAAGCCTCTTCTTTGCCATATCTGTTTTCAATATGCTCTTTGATAATACGGAAAGCGACTGCCGGTTCTGTGGTTGTACCTGATTTTGAGATCACCACGCACGCCACAGATTTGTCCGAAATGAAATCAAGCAACTCTGAATGATACTCCTGAGAGAGATTATATCCGGCAAAGACAACTCTCATCTTTTGAGGCTCAACATCTGCGCTGAAACTATGCGAAAGGGCCTCAATAGCACATTTTGCTCCAAGATAAGAACCTCCGATTCCAATAACGACAACTACTTGAACCCCTTTTTCTTTCCACTGCGAAACAACCTCTTCACAACCGGAAATCACTGACTCGGGAGTATGTTCAGGGAGATCCATCCATCCTAAAAAGTCATTTCCTCTTCCATTTCTACTTTCCAATACCTCAAACGCCTTTACTGCGTTTTCCAAAGCACTCTCCTGTGCCGATGCATATACTTTGATCATATTTGAATAATTTAGGTTTTACATTAAACGGTCTTGCAGTTTTTTCATTACGGAAACAGCATATTTCCTTTCATATAAAATAGAATAGACAGCATCTGCAATTGGCATATCTATATTCAGTTTCTTGTTAATCTCGTGAATAGCCTTGCAGGCATAATATCCTTCAGCCACCTGATTCATCTCCATCATCGCACTGTGGACAGAATATCCTTTGCCAAGCATACTGCCGAAAGTACGGTTTCTCGAGAAAGGAGAATTGCAAGTAACAAGCAAATCCCCAAGATAGGCAGAGAGCGAAGTATTCCTACAAGTACCGGGTTTTGTGGTATTTATAAATTCTTTCATCTCCCTGAAACAACTTGCTATCAATACAGCCATAAAATTATCTCCGTAGCCGATACCATAGGTAATACCTGTTGCAATAGCATATACATTCTTCAATGCTGCAGCATATTCCACCCCGTATATATCGGTGCAGGCAACTGTCTTGACAAAATGGTTTCTGAAAAACTTGCAGAGATATTCGGCAACATCCTGATGCTTCGACGACAATGTCACATACGAGAGGCGTTCCATTCCTATCTCCTCTGCGTGGCAAGGTCCGCTGATAACCCCGATTCTGTCGAAGGGGATATTATGGACATTGTGGAAATACTCGGCAATGGTATAATGCTCCTCCCCCACAAATCCTTTCACAGCGGAAATCAGCAGTTTGCCATCATAAGAGGCAGTAATCTGCGACACCTGTGAAATGAAATAGGCCGAAGGAACTGCGAATATTATAATATCCGACTCCTCGACAACTTTATTTATATCATTGGTTATAAAGAACTTATTCGCATCAAGTTCTACCGATGAAAGGTATTTGGTATGGTGATGATACTGCTTTATATGCTCTATAGCTTCAGTATCTCTCATATACCAATTCAACTTTCTGTTATTCACGGTAAGGAGTTTTACGTTGGCAGTAGCAAAACTTCCTCCGCCGATTACTCCAAATACAGGATCTTCTTTTTTCAACAAGTTCTCCATAAAAATATATTAAATCAAACTTTCGTTATCTATAAGTTGTTCCGCTCCACTGTCTATGCTCGCCTTTGCTGGAAAATCGATAGCCATTTGTGCCGATGCCACAGCCATTTGGTCGCATCTGTTGTTGTCGGGATTCTCTGCGTGCCCCTTGACCCAATGGAATGTGACATTGCGTTTGCGGTAAATCAATAAAAATCTTCTCCACAAATCGGCATTGAGTCGTTTGGCAAAACCTTTTCTCTCCCATCCGAAGACCCAACCCTTGTTCACAGCATCGATTACATACTTCGAATCACTGTAGAGATGAATCTCAGCGTCATCCCATTTGACACTCTCAAGGGCGACAATTACAGCCAACAGCTCCATTCTGTTATTGGTTGTCAGAGTAAATCCCTCTGATACCTCTTTGTAATGTCCTCCGCATTTGAATACAATTCCATAACCTCCGGGACCGGGATTCCCTTTGGATGAGCCATCGGTAAAAATCGTAATAGGTGGCCTGGACATATCTATACCGGTCCTCTGTTATTTGTATTCACCTCTGTCTTTACAGTGAGAACATTTTTTCTCATCTCGTCATAATTCCAACGATTTCTGACAATATCTATCGCCTGATAGATTGCTGACTTCATCGGCTGGGGATTTGCCTGGTTCTTTCCTGTAAGTTCATAAGCTGTTCCGTGGTCCGGAGAAGTCCTCACCACAGGAAGTCCGGCTGTATAATTCACACCCGAATCGAATGCCAATGCTTTGAAAGGAATCAATCCCTGATCGTGATACATTGCCAGCACCGCATCAAACACATATTGCTGATGAGTACTGAAAAATCCATCGGGAGAATAAGGCCCGAACGCCAGAATTCCCTCTTTTTGGGCAAGTTCTATTGCAGGGGAAATAATCTCAAGTTCCTCACTTCCGAGCAATCCGCCGTCACCGCTGTGGGGATTGAGTCCCAACACTGCAATTTTAGGCTTTACGATATTGAAATCTCTCTTGAGCGAATCGTTCATCAATCTGAGTTTTGCCAAAATTTTATCGATTGTTATCGCTGATACCACTTTGTGCAATGGGAGGTGGTTTGTAACTACCCCTACTCTCATTTTGTCCGAGATAAGGAACATCAGACCATCTTCGACTCCGAACTGCTGCACCAGATACTCAGTATGTCCCACAAAACCGGGAAGGTGCAATGCCACCGACTTTTTATTTATCGGAGCTGTAACAAGGGCATCTATATCCCCACTCTTCAAATCTGCTGTAGCCGCTTCCAAAGCCAACAAAGATGCTTTTGATCCATCTTCAGTGGGTTGTCCCGGCTCGATTCTGAAACTGTCGGGAACACAATTGATGATATTTACCCTGTTAGGATGACAATCTTTTGCCGAATTGATGATATTTGTATTGAGTGCCTCGATTTCGGGCATCTGTTTCTTGTAATAGCCAAAAGCACGAGAAGAGCCGTAAACGATAGGCACACATATCTCCAACAATCGTGCATCTGCCAAAGATTTTATGATAACCTCATAACTGACGCCATTGGTGTCTCCTTGGGTTATTCCTACTATTATCTTTTTAGCC
>JAZRBT010000139.1:0-4447 GCA_045635245.1 Candidatus Coprenecus sp. | reverse complement strand
TAAAACCATTCTCAAGCATATGCATGTACTTCAATCGTTCTGCATAGCCATGTCTCTTTCTTTTTTTAGACATAACAAAACCCCGAAAGTTTTTTGTCTAACTTTCGGGGTTCATGTCATGATGAGCTAGGGGCTTTCAATAATTTTAGAAGATAATCAGATCCAAATTCTCGATAAGTGCCAGAACTTCTTCCTGGTATTCCTCGCTTACGAATGGCTTGACTTTCTCAAATGTGATGTTACGCTTCTCGGTTACGAATGTTTCCGGCTGGAGTTTCCATCTGATGAGCCAATCGGCTATGTCGATGTGGTTCTCCATATCTTCGGGTGTGGCATTGGATTGAAGAAGGTTGCTCACGCTGATGTTGAGGTCAGGGAAATCCTTGACTTTCTCGCACCAGGTTGTGTAACCATCTACGTCCGGAAAGGCGACCACATCACGGCCGTACAAGACTTTCAGTCGCTCGTTGGACTGGCTCTTTCCTCCTGTGGTCAGCCACAGATAGTTCGGCATCAGTCCGCTGCAGATGATCGCTGTCTTTTTCCGATTCCACCAAAGCAATGGGCATCTCAGGGAATTGTTTCAGCAGATGCTCTTCGAAAAGACAACGTCTCAACTCCCGTTACTCGGGCAGATGACCGGTGCGTTTCAGGATGCTATGAACTCAATTGATTTTGCCTTTCGTGTTCTTGTCCTTGAGACGTTTGCCAGTCTCAGGATTATATTTCATGATCTTTCCAGTCCGGCATCTACCGTCGAATCAATCTGGAAATATATCACATCGTTCATCTTGGTTACTCCAATCTGATAGTGGTCTATGAGCATTGCCAGCGTGTCGCAGTCGAGTAGGGAGGTGAGCACCTATTAATCGTAGTCCTTATATAAAGTGTTGCGCATATCCGGCGTTTTTCTTGAAAAGTGTTGTTTGTGCGCAACGTTTTGCTTATCTTTGGTTCATAAAATTTGAAGATATGGATGCTTGGCTTCCTATATTAAAATATGTGACGCTATTGTGACGCAGATTTGCTACCACAATGAGATAGATAGAGAATTGAGAAAATGATGTATGATATTCAAAGTGCTGAAGTATAGTGAGTTACCGACCTTGCTGAGAAAGCCCGTCTCTAAGTGTTTCGATCTGTCTCATATCATCCGTCCGTTAGGTACCTCTCAAAAATGCCTCTTATCATAATCATTACCAGTCTGTTTCTATTGGGCTATCTTACCGGAAAATCTGTAGTTTTATTCGGGTCAAAATCGGGCATCAGTCCATAACAGATGTCATCTATTATTGACTTTGGAAACTCCCTGCTTAGTATTGTTTCGGGGGATGCTTCTTCACCTTTTCTTAACTCATAGAACAGGAATAATTCAGATTCATCCGGGTCGACCCACTCTACATACATAAGGTGATTCTTTATATCTATGAAAATCGTTGCTGAAATATAGGCCCTATGTGGCCACATATTCTTTATTACAATCCAATTATCTCTAACTTCAATAGGAACACTCAAAAGAAAGAATGTATTCAGCATAGCAAACCTTTCTGCTCCAAGCATATTTACCAGAGAGACTCTTAATTGGCTATCTATGTCATAAAGGTCACATTCATACGGATATTTTCCTTCAATGGATAATAGGTAGTTGTAGTATGAATTGCTCTCAAATTGTCTGCATCCTGCGTACTTGCCAATAAATCTTTCAGGGTGTTTATGAGCGTTTGTATTAGGTAGCTCTTCCTCTATTTGCGAATTGACGGGTACCTCTTCACTTTTGTCGGGGGTGACTCTCTTGTTTAAAATGATAATTGCAGAGATTGAAATTGCCAAAATCAATAAGATGGCAAGAATAAGTTTTTTCATTTGAAAATGTGATTATAAAGTTGATTGTTGGGAAAGGAATAATTGAATTGCTATTGTACAAGCAATAAGTGTACCGAATATCAGTTGTGCAACGTAATTATTTTTCTTATTTGACAATCAGAATATCATTCCAGTCAGTGGTGTAACAAGGGGAGAGGTGTTCGCGATGCATTTTGAATCCGTCGAAGGATTGGGATGCGACTCCGATGGAAGTGTGTCCCGATTTTGTGTTGATGGAGTCGATTGCTTTCATCAGGCGGTTGTGTTTGTCGCGGTCCAGTTCGTCGAAGAATGAGAGCTGGACTTTGTCGTTGGGGACAATATCGGTAAGCATCACTCCCGCTTTTTTGTATTTTGTTCCGGGGATAAAAATATGATGCAGAGCTGCAATTATTGCAGAATTTATCTCAATGGTACTCTCTGTTGCGACCGGAAAACTTATCAGTTTGCCCTCAAATTGCTGTTTGATATTCTCTTTGAAGCGGTTTGTCCTGATAAACACAATGGCATTCTGGCAAGCACAATTTTGTTTTCTGAGCTTCTCTGTGGCGATACTGCAGAATAGGGAGACTTGTTTTGAAAGTTCCTCTATGTCAGATATTTCCTCTGAAAAACTTCTTGATACCATAATCTGTTTTCTGCTTTGGGGAGCATCTTCAAAAGAAATTGAAGGGATACTGTGCAATTCTCTCCAGGTTCTTACCCCGGTGATTCCCATTTCAGAGTTGACCCAGGGCTCGTCTTTCATATAAAAGTCGTAGGCAGTGGTAAGTCCGTAGTAATTTTTGAATCTTGTTGAGTATCTTCGGCCGATGCCCCAAATATCCTCCAATGGAAATTTTTTGAGAACTTTTTCAATATCCTGTGGGCGATGCATATAACAGCCTCCGCGGGTTTTGGGGTATTGTTTGCAAAGTTTTGAGGCAATTTTTGCCAATGTTTTGGTAGGAGCAACCCCCACACTGATGGGAATGCCGGTATCTTTTCTACATTTTGCAGAGAGATTTTTTGCCCACAGGTCCAGATTGTTGTGCCCGAGTCCTGTTAGGTCCATAAAAGATTCATCAATGGAGTAGATTTCAAGGGCAGGTGCAGCCTTTCGCAATACTTGTTGTACCCGATGGGACATATCTCCGTAGAGGACATAATTGGATGAAAAGATCGTAACAGCTCCTTTTTGAACCAAATGTTTGAATTCAAAAAGGGGTTGCCCCATTTTGACTCCGAGTTTCTTAGCCTCGTTGGAACGCGAAACTGCACAACCGTCGTTGTTCGAAAGGACTACTACAGCTTTTCCTTCAAGGTCCGGCCGGAATACCCTCTCGCAACTGACAAAAAAGTTATTGCAGTCGGCTAATGCATACATACTAGGATTAAAGTTTTTTGATGACAAATTTGACGATTCCCCACACAATCAGTTCGTTGTCGGGGGTGACCTGGATGGGTTTGTATTTGTCGTTGGATGGTTTCAGCAGTATATAATCTGGATGAATCTCAAGCCTTTTGACAGTAAATTCCCCATCGATGTAGCATACGGCAATTGCCCCGTCGTGAGCTTGTTCCGATTTGTCAATGACAATAATATCCCCATCAGAAATACCATCTCCGATCATACTCTCTCCCTGAACTCTCGCAAAGAAGGTCGAGGCGGGATTTTTAACGAGTAACTCCTTTATATCAAGAGATTTGCCGGGTATATCCTCTGCAGGAGAGGGGAACCCGGCATGTATCGATTCAAATAGTTCTACTGACTCTTTTTGGACCATCTATTTCAGTTTGGAAAGGAATTTTTCAACATTAATTACGAATCTCTCGTGTGTACCTTCGCCTATAATCCCTTTAGAGTCGTTTGCGATAACTTCAAAACTAAGTCTTCTGCCATCAATTTCGGTAAGTGTAGCTGTCGCTGTAATGGTATCTTCCAGTGCAGATGCTTTAAGATGTGATACGTTCACTTTTGTACCCACTGATGATTCTCCTGGTTGCAGAGACTCCTTAATAGCCTCACAAGCAGCGTTTTCCATTAGCGCAATCATCGATGGTGTAGCAAATACATCCAATGCTCCGGAACCTATTGCAGAAGCGCAATTCTCTTTTGTAACCTTTATTGTTACTGTACCTTTATCTCCTATTTTCATTTTGGTTTGATTTTTCGTTTAACCTTGTAAAGATATACAATTTTGGAGCTTCAGGCAAATAACCATTTTATCTTACAGAGAGGACTCCCCAAAGTTTTTTGGTTTTTACGCAGAACATTCCTTCGTTGTACTTGAGATCTTTGTAGATGCAAGGCAAAATTTCTTTGCCGTTTTCATCTATGACGCCCCATTTTCCTTTAAGTTTTACAAAGAAATAGCCGTCGTACGAGCCAAGAATCTGTTGGTACAATAAAGGTATAATCTCATTTCCCTGATTGTCAATTACCCCATATTTATTTTTGAGGGAGACAATAGCTCTGTTATTTGCTTGGAAATTCTCGGCAGTTTCATAAATCTCAGGAACAACCTCTTCGCCGCTCTCATTTATGTAACCGAAGTTCTTCTCTGAAGCCACTGCAGCATAACCAAGTCGGATCGTAGCCATG
>JAZRBT010000138.1:0-13164 GCA_045635245.1 Candidatus Coprenecus sp. | reverse complement strand
CTCACAGTCATTCCACGGTTTTATTTGACGCAAAGTAAAAGTATTCATTTTTAACAAGCAATAGCCAAAATAAACTTTTTACGTTTTGATACATAGATATTTACGAGTGCAAACAAAAAAGAGGCTTGCCGGTTAAGCAAGCCCCTGATTCCATAATGTGAATGATATCTGTCTGTAACTCTCAGATCTTTATGAAAGGAGTTTTTTAACGATTGCAGAGATGATGCGTCCATCAGCTTGTCCGGCAAGTTTTTTAGTGGCAGTGCCCATTACTTTGCCCATATCGGCCATTGATGATGCTCCGACTTCTGCTATTACTTCTTTCACCGCTGCTTCCACTTCCTCTTCGGTAAGGGCTTTGGGGAGATATTTCTCCATTGCAGTAGCTTCAGCAAGTTCATTTTCTGCCAAATCAGCGCGGTTCTGCTCTGTGTAGATAGCAGCACTCTCTTTGCGTTGTTTTACAAGTTTGCTGATGATTTTGACCACTTCTGCATCTTCCAATTCCTCTTTGACAGCACCCTCGGCAGTTTTAGCCAAAAGGATAGCCGCTTTGATGGCACGGGTCGCAGCAAGGGCTACTTTATCCTTTGCTATCATTGCCGCTTTGATGTCGGCTTGTATTTGTAATTCTAAATTAGCCATTGTCGATTATTTTACTTGATTTTCGTTATATGTGCTCTCAAGGAAAAGTTCTTCCATTTGAGCCTGATCAATTTGTGAAGGAGAGTCGATCATCACATCCCGGCCCTGGTTGTTTTTAGGGAATGCGATATAGTCGCGGATGGTTTCTTGTCCTCCGAACAATGCACAAATACGGTCGAATCCGAATGCCAGACCACCGTGGGGAGGTGCTCCGAATTTGAATGCATTGATAATGAATCCGAATTTGTATTCTGCATCTTCTTTGCTGATACCAAGCACTTCAAACATTCTTTCCTGCATTTGGGCTTCGTGGATACGGATAGAACCTCCACCAAGTTCGGTACCATTCAGTACGAAGTCGTAAGCATTGGCACAAACTCTTTCAAGATCTTCTTTCTTATCACTGTAGAACAATTCCAAATGTTCGGGTTTTGGAGCGGTGAAAGGGTGGTGCATTGCATAGAAACGTTGTGTCTCATCATCCCACTCTACCAAAGGGAAATCTACAACCCAAAGGGGTGCAAAATTAAAAGGATCGCGCAAACCAAGACGATTTCCCATCTCAATACGCAATACTCCCAACATATTCTGGGTTTTTCTCTTCGCTCCGCAAAGCACAAGCAATATATCTCCTTTTTCAGCTCCTGCCTCTGCTGCAATTGCCTGCAATTGTTCAGGAGTGTAGAATTTGTCGATAGAAGATTTGACAGAGCCATCTTCGTTCAATTTGATGTAAACTAGTCCTTTAGCACCAACCTGAGGACGTTTAACCCACTCTGTAAGCTCGTCAATCTGTTTACGGGTATATGCTGCAGCACCTTTTACATTGATTGCTCCGACATATTCCACGCTGTCGAATACTGAGAATCCGAAACCTTGTACAGAGGTGGTTATCTCACGAATTTTCATATCGAAGCGGATATCTGGTTTGTCGCTTCCGTAGAAGTCCATAGCATCGTACCAGCTCATACGGGGGATAGATGCGGGTATATCTACATTAAGAACATTTTTAAATAATGTTCTCATCAAGCTTTCAAATGTGTTCAATACATCCTCCTGCTCGACAAATGCCATTTCGCAGTCAATTTGTGTAAATTCGGGCTGGCGGTCTGCACGAAGGTCTTCATCTCTGAAGCAGCGTACAATTTGGAAATAGCGGTCATAACCTGCCACCATCAACAATTGTTTGAAGGTTTGGGGCGACTGGGGCAAAGCGTAGAATTGACCAGGATTCATTCGTGAAGGAACCACAAAGTCACGCGCTCCCTCAGGAGTCGATTTGATAAGATAAGGGGTCTCAATTTCAAGGAAATTCTGGTCATTAAGGAAATTGCGGACCTGGTGTGCTATCTGGTGACGAAGTTTCAATGCCTTTTGGAGAGGGTTTCTGCGAAGGTCAAGATAGCGGTATTTTGCACGCAACTCTTCACCTCCGTCACTCTCATCCTCAATGGTAAATGGAGGGGTGTCGGCACGATTGAGAACTTTTATATCTGAAAGGGAGATCTCAATATCTCCGGTAGCCATTTTGGGGTTTTTGCTCTGACGCTCGATAACGGTTCCACTGACCTGAAGAACCCACTCACGACCCACAGAACTTGCAATCTCCACAAGCTCGGCAGAAGCACTCGCATCCACTACCAACTGTGTAATACCATATCTGTCACGGAGATCAATGAAAGTCATACCTCCCATTTTTCTCGCTTTTTGTACCCAACCTGCAAGGGTAACACTCTGACCTACATTACTAAGGCGTAATTCGCCACAAGTATTTGTTCTATACATTGTTATATCTATTTTAAAACTATATCTGATTAACTATTGCACTGAAAGCCTCGCCTTCGGGACCATCCGAGAAAGCAGCCGGCATTCCTGTATCTCCACCCTGATTTATTGACATATAGATAGGAACACTGCCTAACAATTTGATTCCCAATTGTTCTGCCATTTCCTTTCCACCATCTTTTCCAAAAATGTAGTATTTGTTCTGTGGAAGTTCAGCAGGGGTGAACCACGCCATATTTTCCACAAGACCGAGGATAGGGATATTGATATCCTTGTGTCTGAACATATTGATATTCTTAACAACATCGGCGATAGCCACTTGTGCAGGGGTGGTCACAATAATCGCTCCGCTTAGAGGAATATCGTGCACCATCGAAATATGAATATCTCCTGTTCCTGGAGGAAGGTCTATCAGCAAATAGTCCAATTCTCCCCAATCAACCTGCAATACTATTTGTTTCAAAGCGTTGCACGCCATTGGGCCTCTCCAGATCAAAGCCTGCTCGGGAGCAACAAGATGGCCGATTGACAAAAATTTGATACCCCACTTTTCAATAGGGACAATCAAATCTTTTTCGGTATCCATCATTGGAACAATATCCTCTGTTCCGGTCATCTTGGGAACTGATGGACCATATATGTCAGCATCCACCAGACCCACTTTGAAACCTTTGCGGGCAAGAGCTGCAGCAAGATTCACAGAAACGGTAGATTTACCTACACCACCTTTGCCTGAAGCCACTGCAATGATTTTTCCAACCTTTTTAAGATTCTCATCTGTAAGGTCATTGACTGTCTTCTTGGTCTGTTTTCTCTCTCTTACAAGTTCCATAATCTGAACTTTAACCCCAGGAAAAGCCTCTGAAAGAAGCTGTTCGCACTCTCTTTTGATAGAGCCCGAAAGGGGATCGGGTGAGGGGAAAACAATTTTGAATTTGATGACAGCCATTTTTGTCTCAACCTCCGGCTCCATCACATCCAACTGATTGCCATCCTTATCCAGCAGTACCAAATCCTGTGCTATCTCGCCCGAAACAATATCGACCTCTGTGACAGGATGGACAACAGATGAAAGTATCTCTATAATTTTACTCATTTTACAATTACTTAATGATTTCCATTTCATTCAACAGATATCCTGCACCACCGAACTTGTCGATAATGAACAATACATAACGGATATCCACACTGATACATCTCTGGTAATTAGGTTCAAAAATAATATCACCACTCATTGCTTCCCAGTTTCCGTCAAATGCAAGGCCAAGCAATTCGCCGCGGCCGTTCATAATAGGAGAACCTGAGTTACCACCTGTAATATCAAGATTTGAAATAAATGCAACAGGAAGTTTGCCATTTGCAAGAGCATAGTCGCCAAAGTCTTCAGCAGCCCACAACTCTTTCAAACGGGCAGGAACTTCAAATTCCCAATTGTTTGGATCTTCTTTCTCCATCACACCGTCCAATGTGGTATAGAAATCGTATTGGACAGCATCACGAGGAGAGTATGGCATCACTGTACCATAGGTCAGACGCATTGTAAAGTTTGCATCGGGATAAATGGCTTCTCCTTCCCTCATTTCCAATGTGCCGGCAATATAATCCTTCTTACCCTGTGTAAATCTTTCAGATTCAGCATTGTAGATCTGATAATAAGGAGAGATTGCCTCAGAATACGAATCGTGAATAGTCTTAGCAGGGTCTGCAAACAAATCACAACCGGTCTGAATTGCAGCATTGAGTTTCTCTGCTGAGACAAATTGTGAATTGGCATAAATGTTTTCAACGAAAGCATCAATATCTCCACCGAAATCTTTCTCAATGGTCTGATAGAAAGAAGGAAGTTGTTCAGCAGCAATTCTATCTTTCAAAGTGGCAACCATAGTCTTGGCAACCTTAATATCGGTAGCAAGAGAGTAGTCTTTGTAGAAAGATGCGATTGTCTCATCAATTGCAGAAAGGAGTTTGCTCTTCTCCTGTTCACTCTTAAGTTCTGGAAGGGCAGAAAGCATATGGCTGATTCTGGCAGCGATAGATGACAACTCGATTCTACCGATGGTCTCATTCAGATAGGTAATCATATAGTAAGCATCTTTACGGTTGTTGACAGACTCTGAGATATCGGTCAAAGCGTTGCCGTATCTCTTGACTCTCTTCTTACCACCGTCATTTACCCACTGCGCGAAAGATTCCTCTTCTGCAGCTCTTCTTTCCTGAACATTCAATGTCTCAAAAGTTTCATTCATACCGATCCATTTTTTCCAGCCATTTGAAGAGCTCGAATATTTATCGGCATACTGAATCATAATTTGAGGATTTGAACGCATATCTTTCATAAGGACATCCTGACGGATTGTTCTCATATCGATAGCAATCTCATTGTTTCTGGTAGTCTCCTCCAATTCAAATGAAGTCATAAAACGGTTTGTTCTGCCGGGATAACCCATAACCATTACAGGGTCTCCATTTTCATAACCTTTCAAAGAGATTTTCAAGAAATTCTCAGGGGTATAAGGGATATTCTCCTCTGAGTAATCTGCAGGATTATTGTTCTTGTCGGCATAAACGCGGAATACAGAGAAGTCTCCGGTATGACGAGGCCACATCCAGTTATCAGTATCAGCACCGAATTTACCGATTGATGAAGGTGGGGCACCGACAAAACGTACATCTCTAAACACCTTATAAACAATGAAATAAAATGTATTTCCACCATAGAAAGAGGTCAAACTTCCAACCACATAACGACCATCACAACCTGCCTCCTCTGCCAATTCTTTTTGAAGAGCCTCAAATGCCTTCTCTTTTTCCTCCTCACTCTTGGCTCTCTTGATAGCCTTCTCCACAGACTTTGTTACATCTGTAAAACTTACAAGTGAACGGACACTCAAACCTTCGCAAGGAAGTTCCTCATCCAGACGCATTGCCCAGTATCCGTCTTTAAGATAATTGTGTTCAACAGAACTCAACTGTTGTATATTTGAATAACCGCAGTGGTGGTTTGTGAAAAGAAGTCCTTGATTTGAAACAAGTTCCCCTGTACATCCGCCACCGAAAATCACAATTGCGTCTTTCAAAGATGTATTGTTCAAATCATAAATTTGTTTTGGGGTAATTTCAAAACCCAATTCGGTCATTTTTCCGCTGTTCATTTTCTCCAAAAGTGGCAACAACCACATTCCCTCATCACCTTTTACTGGTAAAAGAGACAGCAATAATACTGATAATAAGACTGTTACTTTCTTCATATAAATCTAATTTTAAAACTTTTTTCCGTGAAAACTACAAATATACAAATAAAATCTTCGAGGTTCACCTTTGAAAACCAAAAGAGCGATGTATTTTTGTCCTCAGAAATTACAAAGAGAGCAGAATGGAAAAATTTCCTAAAATAGTTATTGCGACAGACAAGTTCAAAGGGACCCTGAATGCCTCAGAGGCTGCCGATGCCATCAAGAATGGAATTCTCAAGAGGGGACTCGACACCAGATGCGATATTGACCAGTTGAAAAGTAATATCTCCACCTTTGCTATGGCAGATGGAGGGGAGGGGTCGCTCAAAGTGATGGAAAGGGGATTGCAACTCAGAGGGAAGGAGAGCCATATTGAATATATTGATGTATTGAATCATCTTGGAGAGGGGATAAAGGCCCCTGTGTTGATATTCAACGACTCGAAATCGGCATTTGTCGAGATGGCTTCAGTGTGTGGATTGTCACTGGTTCCGAAGGACAAGCGCAATATCCTCAGAAGCACCACCTACGGTTTTGGAGATTTGTTGAGATATGTCATAGAGGATATGGGTATCAGAGATATAACGATAGCCATCGGGGGGAGCGGAACCAATGATGCAGGTTTCGGAGCATTGACAGCATTGGGTTTCAGATACCATAACAACTGCGTTTTCAAGAATCGTGATTTTGCCGAATTTATGGAAAATATCACAGCCATTGAAGACAAGTTTGTGGCAGGGGTGACACCTCATCTGAAAGATACCACTATAAGGGTTGCCTGTGATGTGGATAATCCGTTGTTGGGCGAAAATGGGGCGACTATGGTATATGGTCCCCAAAAGGGTGGAACTCCCGAGGAGTTGCAGAGAATCGAGAACTCATTGAAAATATGGGCAAAAGTAATAGAGGAGAAATATGGCAAAGGGGCTGCCGAGTATCCCGGAGCAGGTGCGGCAGGAGGTATCGGATTTGTGCTGCATACCATTCTCGGAGCACAGATGTCCCCTGGCTGGAAGCTCTTTTCAGAGATATTGGGGCTCGAGGAGGCAATCGCTTTGGCAGACTATGTCTTTACGGGTGAGGGAAAATTTGACAAACAGTCTCTTGCCGGAAAGCTCCCTGTAGGAATAGCAAAAATCTGCTCGAAATATCAGAAACCATTATTTTTGGTAACGGGGAGAATCGATGATGTGACACCTCAGCAGGCACTCTCGATTGGCTTCTCCGATTTTATAGAATTGAACAAGAACCATCACGACAAATCACCATATATTCACGGAAGGGAGATTATCGTGGAAGAGGTATCCAGACTACTTAAAAACAAAGGTATATTATGATAGAATTGGTAATATTCGATCTTGACGGCACACTGCTTTACACTGTGGAAGATATAGCAGCAGCCACTAACCACGCTCTTGCGAAATATGGCTATCCGACTCATCCTTCGAGTGTTATCGGCACATTTATAGGCAATGGAATAAATAAACTTTTCGAGAGGGCACTTCCTGAAGGGGAGAAAACTGAAGAAAATGTGTTGAAAATCCGCAAGGCATTCATTCCTTATTACAATGAGCATGGCAGTGACTTCACACGCCCTTTTGACGGTATTGTACCATTATTGCATTACCTTCAAAACAAAAACATCAAAGTGGCAGTAGCATCCAATAAGTACCAGCAGGCAACATCTACATTGGTGAAACATTATTTCCCTGATATAGAGTTTGTTGCGGTATTGGGACAAAGGGAGAATGTCCCTATCAAGCCCGACCCTGCCATTGTGGAGGAGATTTGCTCTATGGCAGGAGTCAATCCCGAAAACAAGGAATCTGTGCTATATGTCGGAGACTCCGGAGTAGATATGCAGACTGCAATCAATGCCTCAGTCAAGGCAGTGGGAGTGACCTGGGGTTGCCGCCCCCGAACCGAACTTGCGAAATTCTCTCCTCGCTGGATTGTTGATAACACAGAGGAGATTATCGCGATAGTGGAGTCTCTCTCAAAATAATTATTCTTACATTTGCAGATATGTATGTAAAACCGAAAAAAGGATTAGGACAACACTTCCTCAATGATGAGGATATTGCCTGGAGAATAGTCGAGGCATTGTTCAAAGTTTTGGATCAGACCGAAACTCAGACCCCTATGGGTGTTATGGAGGTGGGAGCCGGTACAGGAGTTCTCACCAAATACTTGCTCAAAAGAGAGGATATAGATTTTAAAATAGCCGAGATCGATACAGAGTCTGTGGAGTATCTTTTGCAGAAATATCCCGTACTCTCGTCAAAACTCCACGAGGAGGACTTCCTCAGGATGAAACTCGAGAAGTTTTTCCCCGGCGAGTTTTGTATCATCGGAAATTTTCCTTATAACATCTCTTCGCAGATTTTCTTCAAAATACTTGATTATAAGGAAAGTATCCCTTATGCAGTGGGAATGGTGCAGAAAGAGGTAGCCGAAAGACTTGCTTCAGACTATGGAAATAAGGCATACGGAATCCTCTCTGTGTTGTTGCAGGCGTGGTATGACATTGAGTATCTTTTTACAGTGGAACCACACGTCTTCACCCCTCCGCCAAAGGTCCGTTCTGCTGTAATCAGAATCAAGAGGAACGGACGCAAATCGTTGGGCTGCGATGAGGAACTCTTCAAGAAGGTTGTCAAAACCTCGTTCAACCAGCGAAGAAAGACAATCCGTAATTCCCTCAAACCACTGATGAACGAATACGAAATTGAGGATTCTCCCCTTTTGAATCTTCGCCCCGAGCAGCTCTCAGTGGAAATGTTTATTGAATTGGTATCACTCCTTAAAAAGAAAGAATAATGAAAAAACTATTATTTGCATTAGTAATCGCTGTTGCGACTATTTCTTGTACAAATATCGAAAAACTCGAAACCACAGTTCCATACGATATCGTGGATGGTAAAATCATATTTGAAACACCTGATAGAGTTCCCGGACAAAAATCTGTTTTGGGTCTGAGAACAGAGCCAATGGAAGTGGTAAGAGTGGGATTTATCGGATTGGGAATGAGAGGTCCCGGTGCAGTAGAAAGATTTACACATATCGAGGGGGTTGAGATCAATGCCCTTTGTGACCTTTATCCCGAAAGAGTAGCCCAAACCCAACAGATTCTGACTCAGAAAGGTCTTCCTGCTGCGGCAGAATATTCGGGAGAAGAGGGTTGGAAAGAACTTTGCAAAAGAGACGATATCGACCTTGTGTATATTGTGACTCCTTGGCAAAATCACGTGGAAATGGCTGTTTTTGCTATGGAAAATGGAAAACACGCTGCGATAGAAGTTCCTGCTGCGACCAACCTTGCAGAGTGCTGGCAACTGGTTAATACTGCAGAGATTACCCAAAGACATTGTACTATTTTGGAAAACTGCGTATATGACTTCTTCGAAATGACAGCCCTAAATATGGCCCAACAAGGTCTTTTCGGTGAAGTTATCCACGCTGAAGGTGCATACATCCACAATCTGGAACCTTTCTGGGATGCTTATCAAGGCAACTGGAGACTTGATTTTAACCAAAAGCATCGTGGTGATGTATATGCAACACACGGTTTCGGACCTGTATGTCAGGTTCTTAATATCCACAGAGGAGACAAACTTGATCACCTTGTGGCAATGGATACAAAATCGGTAAATGGTGTGAAGCTCGTTAAAGAGAGAATGGGTCTTGACGAGTGTGCCAACGGAGACCATACCATTACACTTATCAGAACAGCCCAAGGTAAACTAATTGAGATTCAGCACAATGTGATGACTCCAAGACCTTATAACAGACTTTATCAATTGACAGGAACAGAGGGATTTGCAAACAAATATCCTATTCAGGGCTTTACATTCCTTCCAGAAAATATCTCTACTGATGAAGTTCCCGACCACGAAAATCTCAACGCTCACGGATTTGTTCCCGCTGATGCGAGAGATGCTTTGATGCAAAAATATATGCACCCCATTCATAAAGAAGTGGGCGAGATTGCCAAGAAAGTGGGAGGTCACGGAGGTATGGACTTTGTTATGGACTACCGCCTGATCTATTGTTTGCGCAATGGTCTTCCTTTGGATATGGACGTATATGATGCAGCAGAGTGGTCGTGTGTGGCAGAACTTGGAGCTACCTCGATGTTCCACTCGAGTATGCCTGTCGAGTATCCCGATTTCACCCGCGGAGATTGGGACAAAACAGATGGATTCCAATTCGCTACAGTAGAGAAATAATATCTTACTGTCGCATAACTTTTACAGGGTCGGTTTTCGCTGCATACCAGGCGGGAATCGACCCTGCTGCTATTCCGGTAAGGACCGAAATCGCTGCACCATAGAGGATATTCCTGAACGAGAGGTAGAAATGGAAAGAATCCTGTGCGATATTTATAATCCAGGCAACTGCCATCACTGCCACTATTGCCACCACTCCGCCCAAAAGGCTCAATATGATACTTTCATATAGAAATTCCCTCAGAATCACCCTCCGTTTTGCACCCAAAGCCTTTTTGAGTCCTATGACAAACCTCCTCTGATATACCGATACGAACATTATATTTATAATCCCGAATGCCCCGATAGCCAGGGATACACCCCCGATCATATTTCCAATGAGTTCTATTCTCGCAAAAAGGGAATCCATAGCCTCTATCAGATAAGATATTTCATTGACCGAGAAATTATCTTTGGCAGTGGGGGAGAGACCTCTGTAGCCCCGAAGCAGAACTCTGATTCTGTCCCTTGCAATTTCGCTCTGAACACCCTTTCCCAGGGCAGCAATAATCATCCCTCCGTCGATCTCTCCACAAATCGGATAGGAGGAGTTTACAGGAATGATAACCCCACTATTCATTCCGGGCAGGGGAATTGTTGTGGCTGAAGCACTTTGGGTGAGAGCCACTATCTCCATAGGAACCCCCGAGATTTTAATCTTCTTCCCGACAACAGAAGCACTTCCGAAGAGTTGTTCTGCCAATTTTTGAGGAATCATACAGACTGCACTCCCCCTTTGAAACTCTATTTCGGAAAAAGGTCGTCCCTGAAGGATTTTTAGATTCAGCAATTCGATTTGAGCCGGACTCATTATCATAAGAGGGGCACTTTTTATCGATTTCCCCTCCGAAAAGATCTCTGCCGAGGAGTTCTTCAGATAGACAAACTCCCCTAAATCTTTCCCCTCCGAATGAATATGTTTGAACTCGTGGTATGAGATATCGGGACGTCGGAGATATTCCCACCAGTCATATTTATATCCGCTCTCATCTGTGGAAAAAGGGATTTTACTGATATACAAGATATTATCGGAATAAGAACCTAAGCCGCTCAAGATATTTGAGCTCAAAGAATCTACGGCACATCCGACCATTACCATAGAGAAAAGTCCTACGCTGACACCCAATACGGACAGCAGACCTCTTAAAGATCCATTTTCTTTAATCACTCTCCTCACAAATCTCGCCCCACCAAGAAAAATCATAAGTTGTCTAATTATTATTGTTAAGTCCCACTTTGCGTTGAAGCTCTCGGAGCATATCGAACGCATCCATAGGGGTCATCTTGTTCATATCCACCGTTTTGAGAGTATCTCTGATACTTTCGAGCAATGGATCGTCAATAGAGAAAATGGACAACTGCACCCCTTGTTCCTCCTCAAAGCCTTTTGCCTTTTTGCGCTCTCTGAGAGATTTGATACGACCATTGATGGAAGAGTTTTTGTTCTGGCTTCCTGCCTCGAGTCTTTTGAGAATCTTCTCCGCAGAGGCTATCACCTCGGCAGGAACTCCTGCCAGACGGGCAACGTGAATACCAAAGCTGTGTGCAACGCCACCTTCACATAATTTTCTCAAAAATAGTATTTTCCCGTCAGATTCCTTCACTGCTATATGGAAGTTTTTTACCTTTTTGTAATTTTCTTCCAATTCGTTCAGTTCGTGATAGTGGGTTGCAAACAATGTTTTTGCACCCTCCCCGTATGTGTGAATATACTCTACAATAGCCCAGGCGATGGACATTCCGTCAAATGTGCTGGTACCTCTACCTATCTCATCCAGAAGGATTAACGAGCGTGGAGTCAAGTTGTTCAAAATCGAAGCAGTCTCGAGCATTTCGACCATAAATGTGGACTCTCCGCGGGAGATATTGTCCGATGCACCGACCCTTGTGAAAATTTTGTCAAAATATCCGATATGTGCCGATTCGGCAGGGACAAATGAACCTATCTGGGCCATAAGAACTATCAGGGCACTCTGGCGGAGCAATGCACTCTTACCCGACATATTGGGTCCTGTGAGGATTATAATCTGTTGTCTCTTGTTGTCCAAATAAAGGTCGTTGGCAACATATTCCTCACCCACTTTCATCATTCGTTCTATGACGGGATGGCGTCCCTGTTTTATGGTAAGGATATCCCCTCCATCCATCAGTGGACGGCAATAGTTGTACTCTGCGGCACATATTGAAAACGACAGAAGTGTGTCGATTCGTGCCACTATATCGGCATTTCTCTGAATCTGAGGTATCTCTTTTTGGATCTGGGCTATCAATGAGGCATATATCCTCGATTCGATGGCATAAATCTTCTCTTCTGCTCCGAGAATCTTCTCCTCGTACTCTTTCAACTCGGGGGTAATATATCTCTCTGCAGATACCAGGGTCTGTTTTCTGATCCATTCCTGAGGCACTTTATCTTTATGGGTATTT
The DNA here is from genome assembly GCA_045635245.1 of Candidatus Coprenecus sp. Classification (GTDB taxonomy): domain Bacteria; phylum Bacteroidota; class Bacteroidia; order Bacteroidales; family UBA932; genus Coprenecus. The sequence goes on along the minus strand of JAZRBT010000138.1, from coordinate 806 downwards.
CTCACCTCAAGATAGTATCCGAATACATTATTGTAACTTATCTTCAGCGATGTGATACCTGTCCTCTCGGTCTCACGCTGTTGGATATCCTGTATGATGCTTTTGCCGTTGTGGACGATATTTCGGAGTTCATCCAGTTCGCTATCCACCCCGGAAGCGATGACATCCCCTTTTCCAATCTGGGTGGCAGGTTCCTCTACAAGACTCTTGAGCAAAAGTTCTTTCAGCTGCGAACAATCCTCAATCATTGAGGCCTCTTTGTACAGAGGGGCATTTTTTCCATTCCCGCTCAACAGACTTTTTATCGGCAAAAGTTCGTCAAGACCTCTCTGCAACTGCATAACCTCCCGAGGCGAGACCCTTCCCGAGGCGACCCTCGAAATGATTCTTTCCAAATCCCCCATAGAGGAAATTTTTTGCTGCAATACAGAGGCAATCTCTTGGTTAGCAAGGAGAAACTCTACAGCATCGTGCCTTTGGGTTATCTCCGGAAGAGATTTGGAAGGCATTGCTATCCAGCTTCTTAACATTCTTGCTCCCATAGGGGAAGATGTCTTGTCAATAACATCGAGCAACGAAGTCCCATCGGGCGAGGCAGGAGACAATATCTCCAGATTACGTATGGTGAACCTGTCCAGCCACACAAAATTATTCTCGTCAATACGGGAAATCGAACATATCTGGGAGAGTCCCCTTTGGGCAAAATATTCTGTCTCCTCAAGTCTGTTGGACTCCAGATAGAACAGCAAAGCACCTGCGGCAGTAACCCCTAAAGTGGTACTTTCTATTCCGAATCCTTTGAGCGA
>JAZRBT010000137.1:0-2219 GCA_045635245.1 Candidatus Coprenecus sp. | reverse complement strand
AGGAGAATCAGGTAAGGGTCTATCCCAACATTGTCGATTTTTCAGATAACAATGGTAGGGGAGTCCCATTTTTTACCACTGTTCCAAAGGATACCGTATTGTGGATTTCCGGTATTGACAGTTATTCTCAGGAAGGGGTGGAGGTGCAGAACAAGCAAATATATCTCGGTTCCCTCAGAGATGATCTCTGCTATGATGCTAAACTCGATTTCAATACTGTTCCACAACCTGTGTTCAATAAAAACTTTGAACTTCTAAGTGAAGATATCCGCTCAAAAAGGGAGGAGGGATACCATATATATATAATGAGTGAAAATACATCTCAGATAAATCGCCTCAAGAGTATATTTTCATCTTATGATCTGGTGCTGGATTATTGTGAGTTTACTATTCACGAGGGCTTTGTGGATAAGGATTCAAAGGTTTGTCTTTATACGGACCATCAGATTTTTGACAGATACAGGAGAATAAAACTCAAAAGGACTGTTGAGAAGAGTGAACGTCTGACAATAAATGATATAAATTCTTTCAGGGAGGGGGATTACATTGTTCATATTGATCACGGGGTAGGTCGCTTCGGAGGTCTTGTGAAAAATAAGATCAATGGAAAAGTGCAGGAGGCTATAAAGTTGATATACAGGGATAATGATGTTTTGTATGTTTCGGTGCACGGTCTGCACAGGATTTCAAAATATCGTTCGGGGGATATTTCCAAGCCACCGAGGGTAAATAAACTCGGAACGGGAAATTGGGAGAAACTAAAAAATCAGACTAAATCGAAGGTTAAGGATATTGCCAATGATTTGATCAAACTTTATGCTCAGAGGAAAGTTTCCAAAGGTTTTGCATTTACCCCCGATACATATCTTCAGCAGGAACTCGAGTCATCTTTCAAATATGAGGAGACACCGGATCAGATAAAAGCTGTCGAGCAGGTGAAAAAAGATATGGAGAGTGATTCTCCAATGGACAGACTTGTCTGCGGGGATGTGGGATTTGGTAAGACAGAGGTGGCTATAAGGGCTGCATTCAAGGCAGTGGCAGACAGCAAACAGGTGGCAGTGCTGGTTCCTACCACCATTTTGGCTTTGCAGCACTATAATACCTTTATGGAGAGATTGGGTAATTTCCCCTGCAATGTAGAGTTTATCAGCCGTCTGAAGACAGCCAAAGAGACTTCTTCCATTATAGAAAGACTTAAAGAAGGAAAGATTGATATTTTGATAGGAACCCACAAAATTTTGAACAAAGATGTGGTTTTCAAGGATTTGGGATTATTGATCATAGACGAAGAGCAAAAGTTCGGAGTTGCTGCCAAAGAGAAATTGCGCACTCTGAAACTTTCGGTAGATACATTGACTCTAAGTGCTACCCCTATTCCGAGGACATTGCAGTTTTCGCTCCTTGGAGCGAGGGATCTCTCTATAATCAATACTCCACCGCCTAACAGGCTTCCTATCCAGACTGAGATTATCGATTTCAATGAGGATCTTGTCAGGGATATTATCAACGATGAGTTGGAGAGGGGAGGGCAGATATTTTTTGTCCACAACCGTGTTCACGATATTCAGGAGGTGGAGGATATTCTCAGAAGAATTGTCCCCGGGGTGAGAATTTGTGTGGCTCACGGTCAGATGGAGCCAAAAGTGTTGGAGAAGAAGATTCTGGAATATATGGCAGGGGATTACGATATTCTTTTGGCCACTACCATTATTGAAAGTGGTATAGATATTCCGAATACCAACACCATTATTATCAACCAGGCGCAGAATTTCGGTTTGAGTGATTTGCATCAGCTCAGGGGAAGGGTAGGGCGCTCTAACCGTAAGGCTTTCTGCTATCTGATTGTGCCGCAGATGATTAATCTCTCAGATGATTCCCGCAGGAGGCTCAATGCGATAGAGGCTTTTTCAGATTTGGGCAGCGGATTCAATATTGCAATGCAGGATTTGGATATCAGAGGTATGGGAAATATGTTGGGAGCGGAGCAGAGCGGATATATTGCCGAGATGGGTTTTGAAACTTATCAGCGGATTTTGGCAGAGGCTTTCGAGGAAATAAAAGGTACTTTGGAGGATTCTCCTTATGTTGAGGAAAATAAAGATGGTTACTATTGTGCTGATTGTACGATAGATACGGACTTGGAGGTGTTGATTCCCGATTCTTATATCAATATTACTGCCGAGAAGATTCGTCTGTACAAGGAGTTGGATTGAATA
>JAZRBT010000136.1:0-9799 GCA_045635245.1 Candidatus Coprenecus sp. | reverse complement strand
ATTACCTTTACTATTTCTACGATATTCTATTTCTCCTAATTTCTCATATTTATCCCAGTTCAACTCCTTCATAACATCAACAATCTGCCAATCATTACGAAGAACATCAGTAATACTACCGGATGTTGAAATGACTCTTCGGACTATCTGCTCCAGAATTTCTTTAGCTTTTCTAGCTATGTATTGGGTATCATTAATATCTCTGTGAAGAAATCCATTTTTTAGTTCGCTTCCATGTGCCAATAAGTTTTTACATTTAGTAGCAGAAATTTTTTCGTCTTCAAATAACTTATTTATATTTCCTTCATATTCATTTAGCCTTTCAGGACCATATTCTTCCAAAACAAACTCATACGCAGTCCGATTGCTTTTTTTGAGGTTGACATCGCTTAGTTCAAGTGTCTTGTTTGAGAAAGAATCGTCGTATTTCCGTTGCCGAGGGATAATATGCTCAATCTGGTATTCTTCAGATAGTAGTTTATGATAATCTATTTTCTTGTTTGAGTACAAAGTTTTATACCCATTTGCAGCCAATTCGTCGTAAAGTTTGAGCCTGAGAATATCGTTAGAACTGATATGTGTCAAATTGAAGTCTTGAGACAGCCTGTCCTTTATTCTCTCATTGTTGCGTGTTGCCTGATTGATTTCATTAGTGAGTTGAGCTCGTTTTTTTGCATTATTTTTAAGTTCTCTTGCAAGCTCAATTCTAATCTCATCAGGTTTGCCATATTCAGAAATGATAGCATTGACAACATTGATCATCTGATTGAGAATCTTCTCAACAACAGGATTTCGCAAACTGTTTTTAGGAAGGTTTTCAAGTTTGTCAAGTAAAACCTTATTATCTAATTCTTCTTTAGTCAATGAAGATTTTGAATGTCTGTAACCGGCTAATTCACAGGCAATATTATATTTATTCCCTTGATATAGGTAGGGAAGTATTTTCTTAATAGCTTTGCTACTCAAACTTCCATAATCATCTTCAAATTTAATGTTTGCCAACAGTTTACCATACTCTTTAGGGAAACTGAATTTTTCTTGTAGTTTTTTTATCAGCAATTCATTCCCAGTGGTTGAATTATCTCCTTCGTATGAGTATAACAGATGCCATAATTGATACATAGGCTGGTTTTCAATCTCTTTACCCTGGAAGTGAGGATTGAAATGTAAAATATCAGTATTGATTCCTAAAGTGTTGAATATCTCAGATATTCTATTCGCTGCTTCATTATAAGATAATGATTGCAGATCAATATTATGACCACTTTCTATGATAATTTTTTTATAGGCCTCAAATAGAGCAGATTGAGTTCTGTTTCCTTCTACTTCTTTGAAATTCAAGGTGTATATCTTTGAATTATAACCAAGGAGTTTAAGAATTTCTTTATCAGATAGTTTGCTGACATAAGACAATTCTTGATGAAGTTTTATCTTCTCTTCCTCTCTTAGCTCTCCTTTAGTTCCATTATTATTGATAATCAGTAAATTATTGATTCCTTGCCATATCTTGAACTCCTGGAAGAGTGGAGATGATTTAGGAGCAACCTTACTACCGATTGTTATCTTCTTAATTTTTCCATCTACTTCTTTCTCTATAATTTGACTTTCAAATTCGCAAAAAGAAATCAAACCCTTTTGAGATTTAAGAGGTCTTTGAAAGAAGATGATGATATCCCTTATTTCGTGTTTCAGGTCATCTGTAAGTTCGGGGTGGTATTGCTTTTGACATTCCCAAATTGTTTCAAATTCATCAAGATAGTCTTGTCTGTAGAAAACTTTATTTTTTACACTGAAATGAGGGTTTTTGATTTGTTCTGCAACAATGTATTGACCTATTGTCTGTTTATTAAAATAGAGTTCCTTACTTCTATCACTAATGGCACCCAAATATCCACTGGAATTATTGATTGCTCCATTAAGCTCGCAAAGGACGAATGCAACTTCTTCAATAGGCAGTTGTTTGGATAGGGCATCGACTCTCCATTTTAGAGCTTGTTGTTTTTTATCTTTTCCTTTGTTTTCGGCAGTATCTAGTTTATACACTGCATAGAACAATTGTGTACTGGACCTATTACTCTTTCCTATAAGTTTTCTTTTGAAATCTTCAGTAAGATATTCCGGATAGAATTCTTTTTGGAAGTCCCATACCTTTGAAAACTCTTTTTCTAAGTCTGATTTATAGAAGTCCTGGTTAGTTATTTTAATATGTTTTGGAGAAGATAGGATATATTGTCCAGGAGTAATATCTTTGTCGTAAAGGGTTTTGGCAATATCCATTCCATCAATGATGAAACCCTCATCTGTAGATTTTGCTTTTCTGGAGCTTTTATATCCACGTTTTTTGTTAATCATAAGGAAGATACGAGCAAGTTCTTCCAGTGATACTTTTTCAGTTGCTGCTTTTGCACGAGAATGGTATGTCTTGAAAGTAGAATGATTTCCATCTTCACATAAAAGAGTATTTGTATTGATGAAACCATTTTCTTTAAGAGTCTTAACGAGTTGCTCTCGGCGAAGCTTAAAACGCTGAAGATTTCTTCTCGCACTTCTTTTTGCAGTACGATCTGAATTTATGGTAATTCCCTTACCTTTCTCAAAATTAGATAATTCTTTATCAACAGATAGGGGATTGACTCTTACGCCAAGTTTTATAATTGAAGATTGTTCATTAGAACTTTCAGCTTCATTAACAAGTGCCCAACCGATGCTGGTTGTACCTAAATCCAATCCTAAAATTCTTTTCATATTGAGCGGTATTTTATTACTAATTAAAAAAATAACCCTATATTTGCCTTACAATAATTGAAGCAATTCACAATAAGGATTATTCCGTTGTGAAAACATTAGGTTAGCCTCGTCCTTTAACGGGGCTTTTTATTTTAACAAATATACCAACGATCGTGGTCAGTATACCTGTCATTTATGACAAATATACGCATAAGTCATTAAGATGACAAGGTAAAATTTCTCTTTTTAATATGTCCGGGTTGTCTCCGGTCAAACTAATTCTATGACAATTTAATATGAATCTGGCAAAGAGGGTAGTGGACCTATTCTTTGGGAGTTGAGACAGCTTTCCCGGCAGTGGCCCAGCCCTTGAATCCGGTGCTGAGTTCGATTACTGTAAAGCCTTTTGAGGAGAGGATCTGAGCTGCTTTCTTGCTTCTGTTGCCGCTGCGGCAGTAAAGTGCCACAGGTTTGTCCTTGTCAAGTGTATTTTCTACAATCACTTCAAAATCACTGATTAAAACATCTATGTTATGATGTGTTCCGGGGATATGTCCTTCAGAATGTTCTTTAGATGTGCGTACATCCAGCAAGGTTATCTGGGTTTTAGAGACAAGTTCCGCAAATTCATAAACGTCGATAGATTTGAAGCTTGTGGTATCTTGTCCTGAAAGTATGTTGAAGCTGAGTCCGAGGATTATTGATAATAATATTCTTTTCATTGTGTTGATTCTTTAAGTTTCTCCTGACAAATTTAGCAATTTGTGTCTCAAATCTGTTCTGAATTTTCATTTGTTGATTTCTCGCTTTGTCTTTTGCAGTATTTATTCATAATTTTGTAAGATTCAGAATATGGATTTTCAAGGGGTGAAAAGTGGTTTAAGACCCCTATTTTGATTTTGACCGCTTTGTCACACAATTTATATTATGTTAAATAGGGTTTTAAGGCTATCCCTACTGAGATATTTAAAAGCTTTAGAATAAAGATTTGAACCAATTGATTATGAGCAACAATACTGTATCAACTATTCCGCTTCCCGAGAGAATGCGTCCGAATAACCTAGAACAATTTGTCGGACAGGAACATCTTGTCGGGAAAGGTTCTGTGTTACAAAGAATGATTCAGACCGGCAACATATCTTCATTTATCCTCTGGGGTCCTCCGGGTGTTGGTAAGACAACTCTTGCTCAAATTATTTCAAAACTTTTGGGACGCAGTTTTTACACATTGTCTGCCATAAATTCCGGAGTCAAAGACATTCGTGAGGTTTTTGCCAAATGCAATGAGAATTCAATATTTGCATCATCAAAAGGTTCCCCGATACTTTTCATCGATGAAATTCACCGTTTCAGCAAATCCCAACAGGATGCTTTGTTGAATGCTGTCGAGACAGGAACTGTCACTCTGATTGGAGCTACAACTGAAAATCCCTCTTTCGAAGTGATAACCCCTCTCCTTTCCCGTTGTCAGGTATATGTTCTCAAATCATTGGAAACCAAAGACTTGGATAAGTTATTGGACCGAGCATTGAAAGAAGATATCGTATTGTCCAAAAGAAAAATATCGGTAAAAGAGAAGAATCTACTGTACAGATATTGTGGTGGTGATGCCCGTAAACTCCTTAATATCATTGACATAGTTGTCAATTCATTTAATTCTGAGGAAGAAATTGTCATCACTGATGCTTTGATAAATGAGCGTCTGCAGGAGAATCTTGCAACATACGACAAAGGTGGCGAAATGCACTACGACATTATCTCTGCATTTATTAAAAGTATCCGTGGATCTGACCCCAACGCTGCGATTTATTGGATGGCAAGGATGCTTGCTGGTGGTGAAGATCCCCTATTCATTGCCCGCAGAATGATTATTTCTGCAAGTGAAGATATTGGACTTGCCAATCCGAATGCTATGCTTTTAGCGCAAGCAACTTTCGAAGCTGTTCATAAAATCGGAATGCCGGAAGCTCGAATTCCTCTCGCAGAATGTGCAATATATTTGGCTACTTCTCCGAAGTCAAACTCGGCATATATGGCAATAAATCAAGCACTTGAATTAGTCAATAGTGGCGACAACTCCCCTGTTCCAGTCCACCTTCGCAATGCCCCCACGAAACTGATGAAAGAACTCGGATACAGCGATGGCTACAAATATGCCCACTCATACCAAGGCAATTTTACCGACCAGGAATTTCTTCCGGAGAATCTTTCAGGCACAGTTTTCTATGAGCCCGGAACCAATTCCAAAGAAAATGAGATTCGTGCCCGTATGGTACAAATGTGGCCGAAGTACAAGAAATAACACCAACACAACATATTTTATGCAGTACAATGTATTTATTGCATAAAATTATGTGAAATATACCCCTGCAGCAACTGATTAAGTGCCTGCTGAAGCAGTGGTCGGGGACAACCGATGTTCATCCGCACAAATCCCCTGCCCTGTTCTCCAAATACAGCTCCGGATATCAGACCGAGACCAGCCTTATTGATAAAGAAGTCGCTCAACTGCTCATCTGTCATATTCAATTTGCGGCAGTCGATGAAAACAAGATAGGATGCCTGAGGGCGGACGATACTCAAAAGGGGCATTTTTTCAGCAAGAAACTTTTGAAGGTAATCTACATTCGCGGTCAGGTAATCGACTAATTGTTCCAGCCATTGCGCCCCCTGATCGGTAAACGCAGCAGCAGTTGCAATTGTGGCAAAAATGTGAGGATGATTGAGTTCGCTTTTTCTCAAAAATCCGTTGTATCTCTCACGCAATTCTGGATTTGGAATGATTGTGAATGAGGATATTAACCCGGCAATGTTGAACGATTTGCTGGCAGCCATCATTGTAATGGAATTCATCTTTGCCTTTTCGCTTACTGTGGCAAACGGAATATGGGTAAACCCTTTGAAAGTCATATCTGCGTGAATCTCATCAGAAATGACAATAACATTGTTATCATAACAAATTTGGGCAATTCTTTCCAATTCCTCACGGAGCCAGACTCTTCCACTGGGGTTGTGAGGATGGCACATCAACATCAGTTTGCAACTCTTTACTTTCTCCTGAAGATCCTCAAAATCGATATGGTACTGTCCATCGGCAAACTTCAGTGGATTTGTCACAACATTTCTGCCATTCCACTCTGGCAAATGGAAATATGGGTGATACACCGGGGGCTGGATCAAAATGTTGTCTCCCTGCTGAGTAAGAGCCTGTATTGCAAATGAAATAGCAGGAACTATCCCCGAAACGTGCTCGATATATTCGGCAGGAACATCCCAGCCATACTGCCTCTTTGCCCAAAATTGGATTGCAGGAATCCATTTTGGAGTGTTCATCGTATAGCCAAGAACTTCGTGCTCAAGACGTTTCCTTATGGCATCCATTATGAAAGGAGGTGTCTTGATATCCATATCAGCAATCCACATTGGGATTACATCTTCTCGAGAAAAAGTCTCTTTTCGAGTATCATACTTGAGACAATCTGTATTCTCGCGGGGTACTATTTCATCAAAATCGTATTGCATAATACATACAAATTTAGAATAATTTAGGGTATGACGACATAAAGCTGTAAATTTGTTTAAATATATTTGAACAATGATTAAGAATATCGTAGCACTATATTTCAGCCCTACTCACACTACAAAAAGAATTGTGTGCACCATTGCTCAAGAAATTGCGCAGAGAATGGGACTCACTTATGCGGAAACAGATATTACTCCTGCTTCTTACAGAGAGGAGCCAATATCCTTCAATTCGGGGGATTTGGTGATTTTCGGAGCACCGGTCTATATCGGAAGAATGCCAAACCTTATCTCTCCCTTTTTCAAGACAATCAAAGCAAATGGTGCCACAGGAGTCGGTGTAGCGGTATATGGAAACAGAGCCTATGACGACGGTCTGATAGAACTGCGCGATATTATGACTGAGTGTCAATTCAAGGTCTCGGCAATGGGAGCATTTGTCGGAGAGCACACCTTCTCCAGGGTATTAGGTAGTGGAAGACCTGATTCTCAGGACTTTGAAACAGCGAAAGAATTTGCTGCGAAAATAGCAACTTCACTCGCTGCAATACAAAACAACGCTCCGGGACTCCGTTTCCAAGAAATCGAAGTGCCCGGAACGCCATATCCATATTCTGGATTCTACAAAGCCACAGACAGCGATAAAAAAAGTGTGGATTTCAGAAAAGTTCTTCCCAAAACAGATTTGACCAAATGCAACCGCTGCGGAAAATGCATCCAAATCTGCGCAATGGGATCTATCAATCCTGAGGATTGTACCGAGATTGTGGGCAAATGCATCAAATGCGGAGCCTGTATCAAAAGATGCCCTCAGGGAGCGAAATATTTTGATGATCCTCAGTACCTTAGCCATCTGAAACTTCTCGAGGAAAAATTTACCTCCCCACGAAAAGAACCCGAATTATTTATTGCCACTTTGGATGTTAATCCCTCTTGACCCCCATAAACAAAATGGTACCGGTGCTCTTTTCAGTGATGTACATCAGATAAGGGCGGTTGGCGATAAAACGGGGTGGAACTTCGGGTGAAAGAGAGGTTTTCATAACAGTGACAGCTGTAACTGCAGCAGCCTCACTACCCTCTTCATTCACTTTCAAAGCACATTTCTGGATTACTGAAGAGACAAACATCGACTGGTTTGCAATACGACTCAAGTCAGCAGCAGAGGTAAATGGCAACACCATTCCCATATTCTTCAACACATCATTGAGGGTAATTTCAAACTCACAATCCAGTTTTGGGATAGTGATGTAAGTCTTTCTGGTCTTCAATGAGGAAGTTCCCAAATTGTATTTTTCCACAGTGAAATTTTTTACAAATTCTTCCAAACCAACACCATCTTCTGGCAAAACCAATGTCATTGCATAGTCAGAATTTGCATAAGGTAACTCAATCATCTTATACTCCTGACACGCAAAGTAAGGAACTTCGGTGTAGTTATTCATATAAGTAACACTCGATTCTCCTGAAACTCCATAGAAAGTATCCTCGCGGGAACTCTCCTTCTCAAATGGAGTCTTCCAATCTCCTTTGAAATACAAAGCATTGATGAGAATCATCAGCACAGAAGGATCGGTAGATTCTATAATCTCATCGATAAGCCCTTCTGTAGCATCACTACACCATTGATTTATAACATCTTTAGTCTCGGAAGATGCCATATCCACTCTATATGGGGTAACACTGAAATACCTTTTAAGGTTTCTTTTAAAAGAACATTTCACAGAGAAATCGTCTGCAATCCATACAGAATTTGCAATTTTCAGAAGGAGTTCTTTATCCTTTACGCTCAATAATCTGAGCAGTGTTTTATTATATTGGTTAATCTCCTTTTGTGAAAAATTGTCCAAAGCAAGAGCCTCGGTCACCTGTTGATATGACTCACTGGCACACCCATTAAGCAACATAGACAATGCCATTGAGCAACTTACAGGAGAGATGACAACTGTTCCACTGGTAGTATCCTGAGCAAGAACATTATTCATAAAATTAAAAGCAAAGAGATTGCCACGATGGGCAATCTCTTCGTTTAATTTATCGTTCTTTGCCCAAGATGTCAATGGAACAGACATTAAAAGCAACAACGAAAGTATCTTTATCATCTTCTTAATGAGCTATTTTTGAAGTTCTTTTTTCAAACGCTCAGTCAAAAGAGGAACAATTTTGCAAGCATCGCCAACGATTCCGATATCAGAAACGCTGAAGATAGGAGCAAATTTGTCTTTATTGATTGCTACGATAAAGTCAGATTCTTCCATACCTGCAAGGTGTTGGATAGCACCTGAAATACCAAGAGCAAAGTACAAGTCAGGACGAACGGTCTTACCTGTCTGACCCACTTGTCTGTCGTGAGGAATGATACCTGCATCGACCATTGCACGTGAAGCAGAAACTTGAGCATCAAGAACGTCTGCAAGTTCTTGAAGTTTGTCAAAGTTATCTTTGCATCCGATACCACGACCACCTGATACAAGGATTTTAGCCTCTGAAATATCTACTTTACCTTTATCTTCTTTAACCTCTTTGATCATCTTAACTTTGATTCTCTCAAGGTCAAATTTAGGCTCGAATCTGGTTACAACACCGGTTCTGCCCTCTTGTCTGTCTCTCTTTTGCATAACGCCGGGACGAACTGTAGACATTTGAGGACGATGCTCGGGACAAACGATAGTTGCCATAAGGTTACCACCGAATGCAGGACGGGTCATCATCAATTCTTTCTCTTCAGAAATCTCAAGTTTTGTACAGTCAGCTGTAAGACCTGTGGTCAAACGTGCAGAAAGACGTGGTGCCAAGTCACGACCGATGGTAGTAGCACCAAACAATACGATATTAGGTTTATACTCGGTAATTACTTGATAGATGGTTTGAGCGTATTGTTCTGTAAGATAGTGTTTTAGTTGAGGATTATCGATAGCGATAACTTCATCAGCACCATACTCGAACAATGTGGGAATCATAGGATCGATATTCTCACCAGCAAGAACAGCCACTACCTTTTGGCCAAGATCTTGAGCCAAATCACAAGCTTTTCCGATAAGTTCTAGAGCAACTGATTGGATCTGACCACCTCTTTGCTCTGCAAATACAAATATATTTTTATAATCGTTCTTATTCATTTTTATCGGTATTTAGTGATTAGATAATGAATTTTTCTTTAAGTTTTGAAATGATGATACCTACTGCCTCTTCTGCATCTACTTCATACATTGCTCCAGGAGCTTTCAAGCCTTTGGTAAATGCTTTGTGCACTTTGGTAGGAGAACCTTTCAAACCAAGTTTAGCTTCGTCAACATCGATTTTGTCAGCACCCCAGATTTCCACTTCTCTGTTGTATGCCTGAACGATACCTGCTGCGTGCATATAACGAGGTTGAACAGCTGATGAAAGGACTGTCAAAAGACAAGGAGTCTGAGCCTCAAGGATTTGATATCCGTCTTCAGTCTCTTTGGTTACAGTAAGAACTTTGTGGTCATCAGATACTTTAATATCACAAACATAAGAAATTTGAGGAATATCAAGGTGTTCTGCCATTTGAGGACCTACTTGA
>JAZRBT010000135.1:0-2220 GCA_045635245.1 Candidatus Coprenecus sp. | reverse complement strand
TATTTGTTCAACATCAGATTATCTACATAATCACGGTTTTCCATAATATCCGGTCCCTGATAATTGGAACGGACAGTGGTAGAAATCATTGAAATATAATCGTAGTCTGACAATATAGCCTCTCCAAGTCCCAGAGCCCTCTGCCCTACTATCTTCAGATTTCCCTGATAATTCAATTCACCGGCACTCTTTCTGATTGCAGATTCATACTCCCTGACGGTAACGTCATCTCCGGAAGATAGAATACCTATACACACCTCATTTTTAGCGGATATATTTTCAAACAAAGCTTTGATGGCAGAACTCATCAATCCCACAGAAAGGATATTTGCACCACTCTCTGCAGCAAAATTCGAAAAATCCTTACCAACTGTATAATCTGCTGTATTTGTAAGACTTACCACAGCCTTTACCCTCTCTTTTTGCCCCGACTTGAAATCATCTACCGACAATGTATAAAACGATTTTCCCATCAGGAAAAAGAGATTGGTCATCAAATGTTCCTTTAGAAATGCAACATTGCCACCCTCGATATAATCTACATAAGGGCCGTTTGCCATATCGACAAGGAACTGAAAATTTTCACCTCCGAAATCAGAAATACCATCCGGAACAGGAGCGCCTGTGATATTGTCAAATTGGTCAATTGTCAGAAACTGCTCCATAACCAATATCCCGTCCACCGAGGAATCAAACATTCCGATAGGCAACGAAGCCATATCTTCTGTATAATTTCCAAAGGTATCGTAATATAGAAATGTCGAGTCAGCAATAGCCTTCTGAGCAATTCTCGGCAATACTACAGACTGAGACTCCTCTTGACACGAAAAGAGCAAAAGAAGTCCAGACAAAACTCCCAACAGATGATATATCTTTCTCATTATGAGTTGTAAGTATATGTTCCAAATTCTCCGGAAACCACAACTTCCTTATGATCACAAGCCTCAACTCGACCTACGATTTTAGCCTCGATGCCATAAGACTCTGCAATAGCTATCATCTCTTTTGCAGAATTTTCATCTGTATAGATTTCCATTCTGTGTCCCATATTGAACACCTTGTACATTTCTGCCCAACCTGTTCCTGATTCCTCTTTGATAGCCTTGAATAGAGGTGGCACAGGGAACAGATTATCTTTTATTACTCTCAAATTGTCAATGAAGTGCAATACTTTGGTCTGTGCACCACCCGAGCAGTGAACCATTCCGTGAACTGAACTTCTATACTTTGAAAGGATTGCTTTAATCACAGGAGCGTATGTTCTGGTTGGAGAAAGCAACAGTTTTCCGTATGTCAATCCTGTTTCAGGCTCGATGTCTGTAAGTTTCTTTGAGCCGGTGTAAACCACATCAGAAGGGATACCGGGGTCAAAACTTTCAGGATATTTTTCCACAAGATATTTTTCAAACAAATCGTGACGGGCAGAAGTCAGACCATTACTACCTGTTCCTCCGTTATACTCTTCCTCATACGAAGCTTTTCCGTAAGAAGCCAATCCGACAATTACATCACCAGCCTGAATGTTGGCATTATCGATAACATCAGAACGCTTCATTCTGGCACAAACGGTACTGTCTACAATAATAGTTCTTACCAAATCTCCCACATCAGCAGTCTCTCCACCGGTAAGAATCATTCTCACGCCATAACTTTTCATCTTCTCGATAAACTCCTCTGTTCCACCGATTACCGCAGAAATAACATCTCCGGGAATAAGGTTTTTGTTTCTTCCGATAGTCGAAGAAAGGAGAATATCATCAGTAAGCCCCACACATAGAAGGTCATCTGTATTCATAACAATAGCATCCTGAGCAATACCTTTCCACACACTCATATCACCTGTCTCTTTCCAATAAATATAAGCAAGAGAAGATTTTGTACCGGCACCGTCAGCGTGCATAACCACACAATAATCGGGATCACCTGCAATGATATCGGGGATAATTTTACAAAAAGCTTTCGGGTAGAGACCTTTATCTATATTCTTGATAGCACGATGAACATCTTCCTTAGAAGAAGAAACGCCTCTGCGCATATATCTTACATTATCTTCACTCATATTTTCAGTTATTTGAGATTGGTTTAAAAAACAAAGTACAAATTTAGCATTTTTTATCTAGAAAGTTGTAACTTTGTTGATTGAAAAATATAAATCCACAAACATATTACACATACACTATGTTAACACTATCAAAAATAGCGCAGACTCTACCTGCGTCT
>JAZRBT010000134.1:0-1744 GCA_045635245.1 Candidatus Coprenecus sp. | reverse complement strand
CTGTAAGCACATCACCACTGACATATCTGACTGAACAACCTTTCTGATAAGATTGTTTGGTGTCAGCCTCTTTGCTTGCAAATTCGGTAATCTGTTGCATAGGCATTCCTACAATACCTTTTACATAGCAAGGAGATGCAGCGCGAGGTCCACAGATTGCGATGGTTTTTGAATAATCGCAGATTCCTTTGTTGAACAATTTTCCGATGATTGCCAAGTGGTTCATATCGATAGTCCAAACCACTTCGCCTTTGTTGATAGGAGAGATGTGGTGAATCTGGGTACCGACATTACCTGCAGGGTGAGGTCCCATAAATTTATGGAATACAACACCTTGAAGTTTGTGGAAAGGAGTGCTTGCATAGGTTTGTTCATTCAAACTCAAATGGATTTTGCCGGGAACAACTTTGGCAAAAGCATTGATTGCTGTCTGAATGTTGTTTACTTCCTCTCTAAGGGTGTAGTCGTAATCGGCGCCAAGGGGAGCGGTGTTGAAGCCGGAAATGAAAATGGCCTTGGGCATCACTTCAGGTGAAGGGATAATGCCATAGGGACGTTGTTTGATACCGGCCCAAAGACCACTTTCAAGAAGAGCCTTGATGACATCCTCCTTAGTGATAGTTTCCACTTTGGGTAAATCGAATTTGTGATACTTGATTTCAGAGTCTGCTTTAACTCTTACTTCGAGGAGTTTTCTCTTCTCTCCTCGTACAATTTCAGATACAACTCCGCTTACAGGAGACGAAAATCTGATTTCAGGTCTCTTTTTGTCGATAAAGAGAGTATCTCCCGCAAGAACGGTATCACCCTCCTTAACTACAAGTCTCGGAATAAGACCTTTGAAATCGGTTGGTTTCAAAGCGACTGTATCAGAAACTATACTTTTAGCAATTTTAGCATTGGACATACCTTCGATGGGAATATCCAAGCCTTTTCTTAATTTTATATAGTCAACCATAAGTTTATGAATTTGGGTGCAAATATAGTCAAAACTTTTGTAGATTTGTGGAATTAAATAAAAGAAATTATGATAGATTTGACGGGACTGAATGATGTTCAAACTCAGGCAGTTAAATGCCAAAATGGCCCTTGCTTGATAATGGCCGGTGCTGGTTCGGGAAAGACCAGAGTATTAACCTATAAAATAGCATACTTGTTGGACCAGGGAGCGGAACCTTCTGAGGTTATGGCACTTACATTTACCAATAAGGCTTCCAAGGAGATGAAAAGCCGTATTGCAACCCTTGTGGGGAGCAAAAAAGCATCACAATTATGGAGTGGAACTTTCCACTCTATTTTTGCCAAAATTCTCAGGAAATACTCATCTCTGATAGGATTTCCATCGACTTTTACCATCTACGATGGCTCAGATGCCAAGAATGCAATCAAACTTTGCATAAAGGAATTGCAACTCGATGATAAGATTTATAAGCCCAATGTGGTCCTTTCCAGAATATCTTCTGCCAAAAACCACCTTGTCACAGCTGAATCTTATATGAATAATCAGGCAGCAATCCAGAAGGATATGATGCAAGGAAAAGGTAAGATTTGTGAAGTGTATAGAATGTATGCCCGAAAATGTAAGGCAGAGGGGGTGATGGACTTTGACGATATCCTGCTGTATATGAATATACTGTTGAGGGATTTTCCTCAGGTTCTCTCCGATTTGCAATCCCAAATCTCCCACATTTTGGTGGATGAGTATCAGGATACCAATATGGCGCAGTATCATATTGTTAAAAAA
>JAZRBT010000133.1:0-12257 GCA_045635245.1 Candidatus Coprenecus sp. | reverse complement strand
ATGACTTTGGCGCAACACCTTTACGAAGCGGGTCTTATCACCTATATGCGTACCGACTCCACAAATCTTTCAAAGGTCGCTATCGGTGCTGCGAAAGAGTGGATTAACAATAACTTTGGTTCAGAATATCATAAAGCAAGACAGTATAAGACAGGTGTTAAAGGGGCGCAAGAGGCCCACGAGGCGATTCGTCCAACCTATATTGCCAATACCGAAATTGAGGGTACTGCAGCAGAGAAAGAGTTGTACACACTGATCTGGAAAAGAACAGTAGCTTCCCAAATGGCTGATGCCCGTCTTGAAAAGACAGACATTCACATCACCGGAGACAAAATTTCCGGACAGTTTGTCGTAACCGGGTCGACTGTCACCTTTGACGGTTTCTTGAAATTGTATATCGAGTCGAAAGACGATGAACCTGATACATCGCACGAAGATGTGATTCTTCCTATTATAAATAAAGGTGACCAGATGGTTGCTGTAGAGATTACTGCTACTGAGAAATACACAGCTCACCCTCCCCGTTACTCGGAAGCATCTTTGGTTAAGAAGATGGAAGAGTTGGGAATCGGTCGTCCTTCTACCTATGCACCTACCATCACCACTTTGCACCAGAGAGATTATATTCAGAGAAGAGACCGCAAAGGGGTGGAACATATCATAAATGTAGTGACCCTGAAAGGTGATAGCATTACCACTACCACCAAGAAAGAGAACATCGGAGCAGAAAAGGGACGCCTTTGCCCCGGAGATATCGGAATCCTTGTTACAGACTTCCTGATGGATCAGTTCCCCTCTGTGATGGATTACGGTTTTACTGCAAATGTGGAGGCTGACTTCGATAAAATTGCTGCCGGAAAGATGATCTGGAACAAAACTATATCTTCATTCTACAAGACTTTCCACGCAAAAGTGGAGGAGGCAGCTAACGATACAGGTCACATCAAAGCAAGAAGAGTTTTGGGAACCGACCCTGCTACCGGCAAACAAGTCATTGTCAGAATGGGAAGATTCGGATCTATTGTCCAACTTGGTGAGGATGACGACAAAGACAAAAAATATGCATCTCTCGATAAAGGACAACTTATCGAGACCATCACAATGGAGGAGGCTCTGCAATTGATTTCATTGCCCCGTACATTGGGTGAGTATCAAGGCAATGAGGTGATTTGCTCAAAAGGCAAATTCGGACCATATATCAAATACGGCTCATCTTATGTCTCTTTGAAAAGAGGTGTAAGCCCTTATACAGTGACATTGGAACAGGCTGTAGCAATGATTGTTGAGAATGAGCAGAAACAGCTCAAAAAGGATATCAAGAGTTTCCCCGAACACGATATTGAAATCCTCAACGGTCGTTATGGAGCATATCTGAAACATAACGGAGAGAATTACAAGCTCCCTAAAGATTCAGATCCTGAGGCTCTTACACTGGAAGAGTGTCTGAAGATTATTGAAGGCGGTCCTGTAGCAAAGAAGACTGCAAGGGCAAAAGCAACAGCGAAGACTGCGACTAAAAAGACAACCAAATCGGCAAAGAAATAATAGTCTTAAACATTATAAAGAAACGGTCATAACCATTGGGCTATGACCGTTTTTTATTACTCTTTTACCCACGGACCGAAATTCTCATTGTAATTGAAATCTATCTCAAAACTTACAGGTCCGCTCGCATCGGCAGTATAGTTATGGAAGAATATAGGGAATGTATGCCCTTGGGAACGCAGATGGAACTCATTTCCTTTGTGATGGGTAAGTCTGTGAGTCCATCCGTATTTTCCGATTTTCATATAAAGTTTTCCCTCTTTGAGGAACACTTCTGCATTTCCAAAAGGTGCTTCTTTGGCATAAACTCCGACAAGTTTTCCAAATTCAGGGTTGGTTTTGCTCCTTTTGATAGTGCAGGGAACAGCTCTTCTGGAGCCTTTCTTTTTTGCTGCATACCATTTTTTGAGCCCCTCCCCGCTATGGTCCGTATATTCTGTATCGGGGAGATATTGGTCGATGATATATCTCATAAGCCCCAATCGTGCATATTCGGAAACCTCTGAATTACACAAGATTGCAATTCCCAAATCGAGTTCGGGGACAAATCCGCACACCCCGGTGAATCCCCAGGTGGTTCCGGTGTGGTAAATCACTTTGTAACGCTCATTCTGCTCTATGTACCAGCAATATCCGTAGTCTCGGGTGTATGTTGAATCTTCCTTGACTCTGATAGCTCCACTGTGCAGAAAATCCATCTCCTTGGCCGAGATTACCCTTACCGAATCATTGTAAGGAGTTACTCTGTATTCTCCCGAAAATATATCGGGGAAAAACTCATTATGGCTGTCGATATCCCTCTGGAAAGAGTTGTAGGCAGTAGAATCTGGGTAGATGGTTTTCACTGCAATCCCATTTTCCAGATGGAGTCTGACCCATTTTGCCATATCTTCGGCAGTGGAGCAAATTCCCCCGGCAGGACCGATGATATCCACCCAATGATGAGCCCTCTCTTCCCCTCGGAGATTTGAGACAACGATGCTTCCCCCATTTTTGCTGCTGTATCCGAAATAGTGGGCAGAAGCACTTTTGCTTCCTGCAGCCTCAAAAGCAGCTGTGGTAGGGCTGGACTCATTCATTTCCAATGGTTTGAAGATAAATCTCTCGATGTTTTCTTCCCAACTCATTCCAGAAACCTTCTCAATAACTTTAGCAGCAACGATAAATGTGATATTGTTGTATGCGAATTTCTCTCCCAAGGGGTAGTATGGCTCGATGTATTTCAACATTTTGAAAACATCATCTCTGTCGTAACCCAAATTCGGAATGTAGGTTCCCACTTGTGCCACCAGACCGCTCGAATGGGTGAGTAGATCTTTTACCTCGATTACCGCTTCGGTGCTGTCGCAGTACCAGTCGAAATCGGGGAGAATATCTTTGACCTTATCGTCCCACCTTACCAATCCTTTATCGACCAGGGAGGAGATGGCAGCGGCTGTGAAGGCTTTGCTCATCGAACCGATATGGAACATTGTATTGGAGCGGACAGAGTCTGTCCCACCTATTCTTTTGACTCCGAAACCTTCCATAACTATGGTAGAATCCCCTTGAATTACAGCGAGTGAGAGTCCGGGTATTTTCCAATCTTTCCTCACTTTCTCTGCATATCTGGAGATGTTTTCGTGGATATCTCCCTTTTG
The DNA here is from genome assembly GCA_045635245.1 of Candidatus Coprenecus sp. Classification (GTDB taxonomy): domain Bacteria; phylum Bacteroidota; class Bacteroidia; order Bacteroidales; family UBA932; genus Coprenecus. The sequence continues at coordinate 9,072 of JAZRBT010000133.1, read as the reverse complement.
GGCAAAGAGTGAAAGAGAGAGGAAAACCCCTATGATGGAGATTATGATTTTTCTCATTGATTCTTGAACAGTTTTTTACAGAAAGATGCAATATCGCCAACTTCAACTATTTCCACATCTGCTTTTGAACTCCGTTTGCGATAGTCATCACTGAGATTATATGATGAGATATAAATTGTGCGGTAACCCAATCTTGCTGCCTCGCTGATTCTCCTTTCTATCTGACTTACAGGCCGTATCTCGCCGCTAAGTCCCACTTCTGCCGCAAAACAGCTTCGGGTAGGAATTGCCAAATCAAAATTTGATGAGAGGATAGATGCCACTACTGCAAGGTCGCAAGCGGGGTCAGATACCTTCAGTCCTCCGGCAATATTCAAAAAGACATCTTTTGCAGAGAGTTTGAAACCTGCCCTTTTTTCCAGTACAGCAAGAAGCATATTGAGGCGTCTGGCATCAAATCCGGTAGCGGAGCGTTGTGCCACTCCGTATGCAGCAGTCGATACAAGTGCTTGTATTTCAATTAAGAAAGGTCTTGAACCGTCGAGCATACTTCCCACTGCGATACCACTCAGGCAGTCGTCGTGGATGGGGGTTAGGATTTCAGAAGGGTTGCTGACCTGTTTCAGCCCGCTGTCGGTCATCTCGAAAATTGCAAGTTCGGCAGTAGAACCGAAACGGTTTTTGATACTGCGCAAAATACGATGCGAGTGTCTGGTGTCCCCCTCAAATTGCAATACCACATCGACGATATGTTCCAATACCTTTGGACCGGCAATTGAACCGTCTTTGGTGATGTGTCCGATTATAATTACAGGGACATTGCTCTCTTTGGCGTATCTTAGCAGCATAGAGGCGCACTCCCTCACCTGTGAAACGGAACTCGCAGAGGATTCTATCGATTCAGTATAAATGGTTTGGATAGAGTCGATTACCAACAGACCCGGAGATATTTTCTTTGCCTGGTCGATAATGTTTTCGATAAGAGTTTCTCCCAGAATTATGCAATTGTCGCCATTGTTCTCTCCGATTTTGTTCCCTTTGAGGAGTCTGAGGGCTCTTAGTTTTATCTGTTTTGGAGACTCCTCTCCCGATACATAGAGGGTTTTGAGCTGACTGCTCTCCAGAGGAATCTGGAGCGATAAGGTAGATTTTCCGATTCCGGGTTCTCCTCCAAGAAGAATGATGGAGCCGGGGACGATTCCTCCACCGAGAATTCGGTCAATCTCCGGATTTCCCAATGTTATTCTGTTGTCCTCATTCAGAGGAATATCCTTCAGCATTACAGGGGCAGACTCACCTTTGTCGAGAAATGTTTTGCTTTTCTTTCCCACTTTAGGTTCTTCCACCATTGTATTCCACTCTCCGCAGGCGGGACATTTGCCCAGCCATTTTGCACTTTCATTTCCGCAACTTGTACAATACCAAGCACTTTTGATTTTTGCCATAATTTTCAAATGTTAATTTCTCTCCTTCTCCTGAGTTTTTATCAGGCTGATAATCTTGTTGTTGAATCTCTTGCTTGCTATGAGTCTCTCCAATGGAATGTGCATTCTGTATCTCCAGTAGTGTCTGGGATTTGAGGGGACATTTATCCTCTCGCTCTGATAATTGTCCACTCTCAGAGTTCCATCTATCGAGAGGATATCCTGCAGAGGCAGAATGACTGCCATCGAGCCACTTTCTATATGGTCTTTTACTATTTTCTTACAAATAAACGGTTCACATTCAGATGGGGCTTCACCTTTAAAGCCGCACACTTCGTTGTAGTACCTTTGTGTGTCGATCTCTGACTCTTTCCACCAGCCACGAATAGTACTTGTATCGTGTGTTCCGGTAGAACAAACACTCAGATAAGGGTATTTTTTTGGCTCTCCAAATTTTACACCATAGGCCTTGGGCATACGCTGAATCTCCAAAGAGAGAATTTTCAGATTGGCAAGGACTTGGGGAACACTTTGGGGAATCATTCCCAAATCCTCGGCACAGGTGAGCATATTGGATGCCGACAGAAGTTCGGGAAGTTTCTTGTATCCCGAATTTTTCCACAATTCATTGTGCCGGTGGTAGAAGAAATGGTTGTACAACTCAGAGTATGCGAGTTGTTCATCTTCACTTAGAGTCTTGAATATCTCGGTATCCATTGCACAGATTCTCGGATGATACTTTCCTTTATCTTTCTCATCTTCAATGAAAAGGATATCCATTGAATCGGGGTCTGCATACTCTTTTTTGAATTTCAGTCCATATTTTTCAATCTCCTTCACAGAGTAGGGCAGTGCAGGGGAGAAATGTCCCATCAGACCACTTTTATATCGTGAAGGAATCTCCCAGATTCTGAAAAATCCGAGTACGTGATCTATCCTGTAGGCGTCAAAATATTCTGACATTTTTGCAAGACGCTCTTTCCACCACTTGTAACCATCTTCACCCATTTTCTCCCAATTGTAAGTGGGGAATCCCCAATTTTGTCCATCTTTGGAAAAATCGTCGGGGGGAGCACCTGCCTGCTGGTTGAAATTGAACAATTCGGGGGCACTCCACGCATCGGCACTGTTGGGGGTGATTCCGATAGGAATATCACCTTTGAGAATTATCTTTCTGGAGTGGAGATATTCCACCGCCTCAAGGAGTTGCTTATGAAGATGATATTGTACGAAAATGTGGAACAACATTGTCTGCTGATATTCGCTCCGTTTGGAAATCATTCTCTTGATGAGAGAAACCGAGCATACCGACTCTTTTCCCCATTTGGAGAATTCGGCAGTGTGGTATTTGTCCCTCAAAGTACAAAAAGCGGCATAAGGCAGCAGCCAGGTCTTGTTCTTTTTGTAGAATGAAAGGTATGCAGGTTCCACCCAGGTGTCTTCCTTATATGTTTCAAATTGGATTCGGAGCATCTCGTCCTTAATGGCAAGAACTCTCTCATAATCCACAGTATCAAGACTTTCCAAAGCCTTTTTCTCCCGGTTGTATTTTGCAGAAGCCCTTTTGTTCCTGATGGGTCCGATGCCCGGGATATTTATATAAATAGGGTGAAGGGCCATTACGCTGATGCCGCTGTAGGGATATGAATCGCTCCACGAGCGGGAAGCAGTGGTGTCATTTATGGGCAGAATCTGAATAATGTTCTGTCCGGTCAATGCAGCCCAATCGCCTAAAGTTTTCAAATCGTAAAATTCTCCTATTCCGCAGCTGTTCCTGGAACGGAGCGAGAAGATGGGAATGGCAGTTCCGAAGAAGCGTGGCTTTTCAAAAGGGAACTCCGCCATAGAGTATTCTTGTGAAAATGTGGTGTGTTCCTCTATCTCCGGGATATTCAAAACTCTGTTATCCCCTTTCTCCCAAAGAGTCTCTCCGTTTGATATCTTTACAAATTTGAACTCAATCTTATCAGGCAGTCTGTCGGTGTGAAAATGAATTTCCCATTTTGCCCCCGAAACCGGTTTGAGTTGTGGAGCTTTTTCGGGATTCCAATTGCCGAGTTGAGGTGCATTTCCGCAAATGAGAACCTGCTCATTCTCTTTTATCAATGGGACAGTAACCCTGATAATCAATTCTTTGGAATGTGTGTGGAGTTGTGTCCTGCGGACTTTGCTGTTGTGATAAAAAATATCTGTAAACGGTGATGTCAGAAATGGTGCAAAGGAGTCATTTCCCTGCCACGAGTCGTTCAAAAATATCTCTTTGGAGTTTTTGTGAAGTGCAATGCAACGATTTTGTCCCACTTCGTAAAAAATATCTCCGCTAAGGTCTTTTATGAGGTATCTGTATGAGAGAACTCTCTCCTGAATGTGTTCTATTTTCAGATTTTTCTCCCAAATTCCGTTTTCGGTATATTTCAGCGGGAGGGCTTTTGACAAATCATTTCCACCTAATAACGGGTGAGAACCACAGATATACAAGTTTTGTCCGAATCTGGTTTTATAGTGTATTGAAAAATGAATTGTCATAGCCGAAATGATTTTTGCAAAATTATTAAAAATCCAATAATTTTACGAAATTGTTACCTCAAAGAGAATCAATGATGAAATACCGTATTTTAAAACTTAAACCCGAAGAATTATTACTCACTTCACCCGAAATTGAATCCAATTATATCGATATTGCTTCCCGCAAAGGGGTGGCAATGTTATATAGTGATTATTATCAGATTTCGCTCGAGGGGATAAGGAAAGAGAACCCTGTGATTGATTATCAGCCGGGCTCGCTTCGGGATGATTTTGATTTTGGTCCAATGGTCTGTGTAAGAGAGGATTTGCTCTTGGAATGGAAGCGTGCTACCGGACTTGAAAATTTTGTCAGGAATTTCTACTCATTGAGACTTTTCCTTTCGCGAAAAGGGGATATTGTCCGCTATCCTGAGCAGTTGTATGGAATCAGGGAGTATGACCCCCGTCTTTCGGGAGAAAAGCAGTTCGACTATGTGGATCCTCGCAACAGGGATTATCAGATAGAGATGGAACGGGTTTGCACCGAGCATCTTAAAGAGATAGGAGGGTGGCTTCCACAAAGGGAGAGGACAATAGATATCGATTCTTGCCAGGATTCAGCGGTGGAGGCTTCGGTCATTATCCCTGTATTGAACAGAGTTTCGACTATCGGGGATGCTCTCGAGTCGGCATTGAATCAGAAAACAGATTTTGAATATAATGTAATCGTGGTGGATAATCATTCCACTGATGGCACCTCTGAGAAGCTTGCAGCCCTCTCGGAGCAATATCCGAAATTGAAGGTAATTGTTCCGGAGAGAAACGATTTGGGAATTGGTGGTTGTTGGAACAGAGCTGTTTATGATCAGGCGTGTGGAAGATATGCTGTGCAGTTGGACAGCGATGATGTATATAGTTCTGATGCCACTTTGCAGAAGATAGTGGATAAGTTTCGCAGCGAGAAGTGTGCTATGGTAATCGGAACATATATGATGACCGATTTCGACTTGAATCCGATACCTCCCGGGGTAATAGACCATAAAGAGTGGACCGATGCCAATGGCCATAATAATGCTTTGAGGATTAATGGTCTGGGTGCTCCAAGGGCATTTTACACACCTTTGCTAAGAGAGGTTGGAGGCTTTCCAAATGTCTCATACGGAGAGGATTATGCACTGGGACTCCGTTTTACCGGAGAGTATAAATTGGGCAGAATATATGAGGTGCTGTATAATTGTCGCAGATGGGGAGGCAACTCAGATGCTGCATTGAGTATCGAAAAGGTAAACCGAAATAATCTGTATAAGGATTCTCTCAGAAGTGCCGAGCTGGCAGAACGTATAAAAATGAATGGGAGAGATTCGTTGGAAAGGCTTTTCGAGGAGCAACTCTCCAAATGGGAAGAGGTGGCAAAAAGATATGCCGATTTGGAACAGGTAGAGATAAAGAGGTTGGAAGTCAATGGTATGGCAGTGGATGTCTATTTCAATCCTGCCAGAGCGGTAAGTTCTTTTGCAAAGACCGACAGTGCTTCATTGGCGAAAAGGGCGTGTTTCCTGTGTCCTGCCAACCGTCCTGCAGTCCAAAAGGGAATTCCAGTCAGACTGAGGTCTGAATATTCGATAGAGGTGAATCCTTTTCCTATTTTCCCCCGCCATTTCACAGTGCCCGACAATGAACATACCCCTCAGAAAATGAGCCGTTTCAGATATGAAGATATGCTCTCATTGGCTGGCCGCTATCCCGATTATGTGGTATTCTACAATGGCCCCGAGAGTGGAGCAAGTGCTCCCGACCATTTCCATTTTCAGATAGGAAACAAAGGATTCCTCCCTTTGGAAAGAGATTTTGAGACTCTCGATCTGAAGAGATATATCCCTTGTATCGAAGTTATAAAATTGGCAGATCCATTTGAAAGTGCCAACAGATTTGAACAACTCTTCTCAAAATGGGGAGAAAAAATAAATGTCTTCTGCTGGATGAGCGGACAGGAATATATAACAGTGGTTATTCCCCGTACAAAGCATCGTCCCGAGTGTTATTTTGCTCCCGAGCCTGAGAAGATCAGAATTTCTCCGGGTTGTGCCGATATGGCAGGTGCATTCATAACTGCAGCCAGGGAAGATTTCGAAAGGACAGATGCACCATTGCTGCAGAAAGTTATAGGTGAGGTAACCCCGGAGCCGATGGATTCCCAATGCTCAGAAGAACCCAATATCAGTGTTGGTCTGATGTGCAGGGAACAGATATATGTCGATTTCCATACCCCTTATATTCAGGAGAGTGCGCAGGTTATTTCTTTGGAGAGTCTCTCTTTCAGAGATGGAAAGGTCTTTTGGAGAGGAAGACTCTATGACCGTCTGATTTTTGAACCCCAAAACTATGATGAAGGTCGATTTGAACTGAAAGATGTTACAATCGGGGTCAATTTCCATTGGGAAAGAAAAGAGAACCAGCTCTTCAATGGGGCGATTATGTTTGTCCCTCATCAAGGGGGAATCTATGCAGTAAATATCCTTAAAGTTGAGGATTATCTGTTGAGTGTTATCTCATCGGAGATGCACGAGGGGTCGTCAGAGGAGTTTCTCAAAGCTCACGCAGTGATTTCCCGTTCGTGGCTTTTGGCCCGTCCCACACTTTCGGGCGCTGCTGTCAGAAATGAGCAGAGCCGATATGATTTTGTGGAGAATGATTCCACCAGAATAAAATGGTATGACAGAGAGGATCACACATTCTTTGATGTCTGTGCAGATGACCATTGCCAGAGATATCAGGGTCTTATGCGTCTGAGCGATCCTAAGATGAAAAGGGTGATAGAACAGACTCGGGGAGAGGTGCTTATGTATGGTTCGGAAATTTGTGATGCCCGCTTCTCAAAATGTTGTGGCGGGGTGTCTGAAAAATTCTCGGTTTGCTGGGACGATAAGGATCACGACTATCTCCGTCCTGTCCTCGATACTCCCCAAGGGGTTACAACTCCCTCTGCCAATGTGGACAACCCTGAGGAATGGATTCTTTCCACCCCTGATGCATTTTGCAATACAGATGACAAGGAGTTGCTCTCCCGTCTGCTGAACGATTACGACAGGGAGACTGTCGACTTTTACCGCTGGAAAGTGGAATATTCTCAGGAGGAACTCTCCCAAATAATAGCTTCCCGTTCCGGAATCGATTTTGGGTCAATCAAGGCTTTGGAACCTGTGGAATATGGTGCTTCGGGAAGAATCTGGAAGTTGAGGATTGTGGGAACCCGCAGGACAATGATTATCGGCAAAGAACTTGAAATCCGCAAGACTCTCTCTACCAGTCACCTTTTCAGTTCCGCTTTTGTGGTTACTACCCAAGGGGAGGTGGTCTCAGATTCTGAAACCGTCCCTGCACGTTTTGTCCTCAATGGCGCAGGCTGGGGGCACGGAGTAGGATTGTGTCAGATAGGTGCAGCGGTTATGGGAGAAAAAGGATATAAATACAATGAAATTCTGGAACATTATTTCAGAGGTTCAAAAATAGAAAAGAGATATTAGAATATGCAGAAAACCAAAAAGTCTCCGATGTGGTGGATTCCTACCCTCTATTTGGCTGAGGGATTGCCATATATTGCGGTAAATACTTTATCCACAATTCTTTACAAAAATATGGGAATGTCCAATGCCGATTTGGCTTTCTATACCGGTTGGCTCTATCTCCCCTGGGTTATCAAGCCCTTCTGGAGCCCTTTTGTAGATATTATCAGGACCAAACGGTGGTGGACAGTTTATACCCAGCTGTTGATGGGAATTGCTTTCGCTGCACTCGCCTTCGTCCTTCCGTTGGATAATTATCTCCTCTTTTCACTGGCTATCTTCTGGCTGATAGGATTCCTTTCGGCTACCCACGATATCGCAGCTGACGGTTTTTATATGCTTGCCCTGGACAGTAGTGACCAGTCGCTCTATGTAGGGGTGAGAAGTGCCTTTTACCGATTGGCAACGATTCTCGGGCAGGGTGGAATCGTGATGGTGGCAGGATATCTCGAGGCGACCACCGGGCATATCCCTCTGGCTTGGGCAATCACTTTTGCCACCCTTTCGGTATTGTTCCTTTTGGTTACGTTCTACCATATACGGATTCTTCCGAAACCCGACTCCGACCGCTCGAGTGTGGAACCTCGCAGCAAGAGCAGTGTCCTGAAAGAGTTTTTTGGAACATTTTACTCTTTTTTCAAAAAGAAAGGAGTTTGGGTGGCAGTCCTTTTCATCCTGCTGTACCGCTTCCCTGAAGCACAACTTGTCAAAATGATAAATCCTTTCTTCCTCGATCCTGTTTCGGAAGGGGGATTGGGTATGAATACCACTCAGGTGGGTCTCGTTTATGGCACAATCGGAATCATCGGCCTTACCATCGGTGGAATTTTGGGTGGTTTCATAGTCTCCCGAATCGGATTGAAACGCTCTTTGTGGCCAATGGCTCTTGCACTCACCCTCCCCTGTATCGTTTTCTGCTGGATGAGTATCTCCCAACCCGACCCCAATCACTTGATCGATATGATATTGATCAATGCTGCGGTCTTTGTGGAACAGTTCGGATACGGAGTGGGCTTTACCTCGTTTATGTTGTATATGATGTATTTCGCAGAGGGCCCCAGCAAGACTTCCCATTATGCTATCTGCACCGCCTTTATGGCTTTGGGAATGATGATTCCCGGAATGTTTGCCGGATGGATCCAGCAGCAGCTCGGCTATGTTAACTTCTTCTGGTGGATAATGTTGTGCTGTGTGGTGACCCTCGGAGTTACTGCACTTATAAAGGTAGATTCCTCATTTGGAGTAAAGCAAAAATAAAATCACTATATTTGCCGTAAACGGCAGAAATACATACTGCGCTCGTTGTAAAATATTAAAGCAAACTTTATATTTCACTCGCTTGTTTGTATATTTGTGTTGCTAATTAAATAAAAGATTATGGAAAAGATACTCGACAAATTTTTAAGATATGTAGCAATCGACACAATGTCGGACCCCGATTCTCCTTCTCAACCCAGTACCCAAAAGCAATTCAACCTTTTGAATCTTCTATGTGAAGAGTTGAAGGCAATGGGTGTTGAAGATGTTTCAGTAGACCAATACGGTTATTTGATGGCTACCATTCCATCAAATATTGAAAA